>JAKAZN010000317.1 GCA_021815835.1 Pseudomonadota bacterium | reverse complement strand
TCGAGCCGGCCGGAGGCGGCGATCACTGCGTTGTTCAGCACCAGCCCGCCGCTGGTGCCTGCCTGCAGGATCACCGTGGGCGCGATCAGGCTCGCCGCCGCGCCCGCGCCGGTGCCGAGCGCGAGCGATCCCGCCGCCCCCACCGTCCCGGCCGGAAACACGAAGCCGGCGCCGAGCGAAAGAATGCTGCCCGCCTGCACCGAGATACCTGCATCGACCAGCAGGTTGCCGCCCGATTGCATCGTCAGGCTGTTGGTCACGCTGACACTTGCTTGTACGTCGAGCAGGGTGGCCGCTTGCAGGATGACGTTGCCGCTGGACCCGATCTGATTGATCGCACTGCTGGTGACGGTATCGGTCGAGGTGGTGTCGGCCGCGCCCGACGTGCCGGTGTTGAAGGCGATCACCCCGCCCGGACTAAGCGTCGCATCCAGGCTGCCCGTGCCGATCGTTCCGGACACGATATCGAGCGTGCCCGGATCGAACAGGACCGTTCCGAGATGACCCGCCGGCGCGCCGACATTCACCAGCCCATCGAACCCGAGCGTCCGCCCCGAGACCTCCACAAACCCGCCATCGCCGCCCAACGGCCCACCGGCGGCGCTGATCGCGCCGTCCATCACGGTCTGCGCGCCCGCCAGCACCGTGACCCGCCCGCCATGGCCGGACGCGGTCGCGTTGGCCGCGATCGTCGCCCCGGGTGCCACCGTCACGTTCCGCGCCAGCACGTGGGGCACCACCGAAGGCCCGCCGGCCGCGCGCGCCAGATCGGTTCCGATCGCCACCGTTCCGCCGCCGGCCTGTCCGGACGCATCCACCACCGCGCCGGCGGCGATCTGCACATCCCCGCCCGCGGGCGCCACTTCGATCTGTCCGCCGCTCGTGCCCGGGGCCGTGCCTCGCGCGAGCAGCGCGCCCGCCACCACGATCGATCCGCCGATCCCGTTCAGCACGATCTGACCGGTTTGCGCGCCCACGCTCGGCGCGGAAATCTTCCCGCCCGCCGAGACCAGCTCCTGCACCAGCCCCGCCGCCGCCCGCGCGGTGAGCTCGATTTGCCCGCCCGCTGCGAGGATCGTTCCGGTATTGGTCACCAGCGCCGGCACCGTGGCGCCGTGCGGGCCGACCGGAACCTGCTGCACCGCGCCGGTCACGTCGATGGAAACCAGACCGTCGCCGTAGAGGTCTAGCGTGAAGCGCGTCGCCCCCGCCAGCACCACGCGCCCGAGGCGGGCGGTGATCACCCCGGAATTCGCGACCTGCGGCGCCACCAGCGCGGCGATGCCGGCCTGGTTGACGGTGATCCGACCCTGGTTCACCACCGCCGCACCCGGCGCGGCCGGTTGATCGAACACCATGTGTCCGGCCATGAAGTTCTTGTTGGTGATCCCGGCGGCGGTGGCGATGAACCCCGCCGTGTTCACCTGCGCGCCCTTGGTGAAGGTGATCCCGTCCTGATTTTCCAGGATCACCTGGCCGTTGGCGTTGATCTGTCCGGCGATCTGGGAAGGATTCGGCCCCACGACCCGGTTCAGCGCGACCGCGGCGGCGTTCGGCTGATGGAAATTGACCGCCTGCCGCGCGCCGACATCGAAGCTCTGCCAGTTGATCGCCGCGCGCTGGGTGGTCTGGTCGATATTGGTCGCGTGCGGGGTCTGGCTGATGCCGGCGGACCCGCCCACCACCACCCCGCCGGTCGGGCGCGCGGTCGGCGCCACCTGGGCGCGCGCCGGCAGTGCCAGTACCAGCACGACGGTTGCCTGCAAGGCGGTGCCGAGCAGCAGCGCCCGGCGCGAGCGGCGCACGACACCGGCCAGCCGCACCGGCGCGCCACGCAAAAGCTTGCGCGCGCTCATCCGATGGCCCCGATTGTCAACCGTACCCGTTTGCGCGCCCATCCTAGCCTCCCGGTCGGGTTGCGCCCGCCGCTTAAAACCGTCCCAGCACCCGCCAGTAGAACGCGCTGCCCGGCAGCGCGGAGATCGCGGCGCCGGTGCCGGTCGGATAGACGTTGAACCGATGCAGGCCGACCAGATCGACCTCGACATAGCGCGTCACCGACAGCCGCACGCCGCCGCCGACGGAGGAAACATGCATGGCAAGCCCCGCCGGGTCGTTCTGCCAGACTTCGCCCCAGTCATAGAATGCGAAGACCTGCGCTTCGACATCCTCGTGCAGCCCGATCCGGTGCAGGTCGATCGGCGTGTTGAGTTGCAATTCGGCGGTCGCCGCCAGCCCCTTGTCGCCGCTGACCTCGCCCGCATAGTAGCCGCGCGTGTACTCGAACCCGCCGAGATAGAATTCCTCCGCCGGCGGCAGGATGTTCGACGTCCATTGCCCGGTCACCAGCCCCATCAGCGCGACCGAGGCGTTGCGCCAGGGCTGGAACAAGGTCTGCGTGCGGCTGAGGCGAAGATCGAACTTGAAGAAATCCGTCCGCTCCCCGGTGCGCGGCGCGTCGGTCGCCCCGTCGCGGGCCGCGCCCAGGATCGGCAGGCCGTGCGAGAAGCTGAAGCTCGCGGTATCCAGCGCGCCGCGGGACGCGCCCGCCAGCAGATCGCTCCGCGCGTAATCCACGCCGGCGCGCAACACCCGCAGCGCGTCGTAGCTCGCGCGCGACCGGACGCCGCCGGCTTCGGTGCTGATTTCGGAATCGATCCCGTCGAAGGCGGTGTAGAGCTCGAGGCTTTGCTGCCGCGCGCGGATCAGCGGGTAGCTGAGCCGGGCGCCGAACACGTCGGTGTTGCCGAGATACCCCTCGGCGGCCAGCACGCCGGTCGGCGTGACCCGCCCGGAACCGCCATAGACCCGCAGCCGCAGGCCCGAACCGCCGAGAAAGACCTGCTCGGAGATCTGGCCGAACGTCTCGGAATTGGGCCAGGTGTGATAAAGCGAAATCTCGGTCTGATCGCCGAATTCGGTGAAGCTGTTGAGGTCGATCACCGCCAGGGACTCATATGGCCCGGTATAGTGCGACGCATAATTATCCGTCGTGACCAGCCCGCTCACCACCTTCCGATGCACCTCCGCGATCAGATTGAGCGCGCCCGGCGTGCCGGTGGAGGGTTGCAGCACCGCGTGCAGGCTCACCCCCGGCACGCTCTGCGCAAGCAGCAGCGCGCGCTCCAGCGCCGCCGATGTGATCGGGCGTTGTGCCGTCAGCCGGTTCAGGAAGCGCAGCACCTGGGTGCCGGCGGGGCCGATATCGCCCGACAGCTTGACGCTGGCGATGCGTCCCTCGGTGACCAGGAACCGCAACGTCCCGTGCACGCCGAGGCTGGCGGAGACCGAGGTCAGCACGTAGCCATCGTCGTGATACAACCGCAGGATCGATTCCCGCGCCGCCTCGATCTTCGGCAAGGGCACGGCCGAGCCGGTGAGGCCGGCGGCGAGCGCGGCAATCTGCGCGACCGGATAGGCCGTCACCCCTTCGACCACGATCCGGCTGACCGGCACCGGACGATTCGGAACGGCAACTCCGATCGCCATGGGCGCGACGGGACTCGCGGGTTGAACCAGCGGCGCCGCTTGCGGTCGGACGCGCGGCAGCGGCGAGCCTTGCGGCAAGGGCGGCGCGCCCGCCGGCAATGCGGCGCGCCCCGCCGCCGGCGCGGCCATCAAGCCGAGCAGGACAAGCGCGCCGACGTAGAGCCTGTGCGGTCCCCAAACGTTTCGAGCCATTCGCCCCGCTTCCCCGTTTCGCGTGCAGGCTGGTTACAGTAGTCTCTCAATCCGCAGGTTCGTGTCAAGCCATGTGCGCCGCGTCAATTCGCAAAATTGGCGCGGCAGCGAAATATTTCGTCACCTACAACCTGTGCGGGAATTTCCACTCAGGAGACAACCCTGACGAGCGGTCGCGGTGAC
>JAKAZN010000316.1 GCA_021815835.1 Pseudomonadota bacterium | reverse complement strand
CGCGCCCGCAAAGGTCAATCTGTTCCTCCATGTGCTAGGACGGCGGGCGGATGGCTATCATTTGCTGGATAGTCTCGCGGTGTTTGCCGGCGCGGCCGATGTTCTGCGGGCGACGCCGGACGCTTCCCTGTCCCTGACCGTTTCGGGACCGTTCGGCGCGGCGCTGGCCGGGGAGGCCGATAATCTCGTGCTGCGCGCCGCGCGCGCGCTGGCAAAGACCGCCGGCGTGACCGCGGGCGCGCGGCTGGCACTGGAAAAGACGCTGCCGGTGGCCTCGGGCCTGGGCGGCGGATCGGCGGACGCGGCCGCGGCGCTGCGCTTGCTCGGGCGGCTCTGGGGCGTCGCGCCCGAGCGAGTGGACGCGGCGGCGCTCGGGGCCGATGTGCCGGTCTGCCTGGCCGGGCGGACCGCGCGGATGGGCGGGATCGGCGAGCTGCTGACGCCGGCCCCCGCCCTGCCGCGCTTCGGCCTGGCGTTGGTCAATCCCGGCCTGCCGGTGGCAACCGCGGCGGTGTTCCGCGCGCGGATTGGGGCCTATTCGCCGCCGGCGGCGCTGCCGGAGGGCTGGGCGGACGCCGCCGCGATGGCCGCCGATCTCGCGCGCCTGCGCAACGATCTGGAGGCACCCGCGCGCGCGCTCTGTCCGGCGGTGGGCGACGTGCTGGCGGCATTGGCCGCGCGGCCGGGCTGCCTGCTCGCCCGCATGAGCGGCTCGGGGGCGAGCTGTTTCGGAATTTTCGCCGATCCCGACCTGGCCGAGCAGGCAGCTTCGGCCTTGGCCCGGCCGGGCTGGTGGTGCTGGGGCGGCGCCAAGGCGTGAACGCTACCCCACCACCAGCGGCAGCATGCAGGACGCATCGCGGATGATCCGCGGCGCGGGCGCCGCCGGATCGCCATCCGTCTGCGCGCGCGGATCGCGATTGCCGGTCACTTCCACCACCCGCGCCCGCAGCCGGCGGATGCCCGGCGCCGTCGCCAGCCGACCCAGCGGCAGCGCCGCGCCATAGCATAGGGCCGCCCACGGGCCCGGCCGGTCGAACAGCAGCACCGAGAATCCAGGCTCCCCCGGCCGCGCGTCCGGCGCCAGCAGATAGCGCCCGCCATAGAGCCGGCCCTTGCTGACGATCACGCTCGCGGCCTCGGTCTCCGCGCCGTCGATGCGCAGGCGGACCGGAGCGAAATCGTACTGGAGCAGGCTGCGCAGCGTCTCCATCACATAGGCGCCGCGGCCGAACAGCCGCTTGAGGCGTGGCGAGAGCCGATGCACCACCGCGGCATCGAAGCCGATTCCCAGCATCTGCACGAAGGGCCGGGTGCCGCCCGCCGCGTCCTCCGCGATCCCCGGCCAGAGCGGGCGCGTGCGCCCGAACGCGAGCGCTGCGGCCACCGCGCGCGGCGCGAAGGGCAGCGCGTATTCGTGCGCCAGCACATTCGCCGTCCCGAGCGGGATCACGCCGAGCGCCGCCCCGGTGCCGAGCAGGCCCGAGGCCACTTCCGCGATCGTTCCGTCCCCGCCGGCGGCCACCACCTGGCGCGCGCCGGATGCCGCCGCCGCGGCAGCCAGCTCCCGCGCCTCCCCCGCGCCGGTCGTGCGCGCCACCTCGCAGCGCACGCCGTTGGCGGCAAGGATATCGAGCACGCGCCACAGCCGGTGGACGCGGCGATTCCCGGCGGCGGGATTGAACACGATTACCATGAACGACGCGGCACCATGGCAGCACGACTCGGTCGGAAGAGCAGGGACGGAATCGTTCCCATGGCAGCGATCGATGGCGGGGCGATGACGGAACCATGACCACGGCATGATCTTCCGCAAATGGCGTTCCTTTCGCCTTCGTCATGCAAGCTTCACTCGCGCGGCGCGGGCGGGATCGGCTTTCTGCGCCCGACATGACCCATTCCCCCAGCGCGGCGCGCCTGTCCGATCGCCGACCCCTCTATCGCAGCGTGTTCATCTCGGACACGCATCTCGGCACGCGCGGCTGCCGCAGCGATTTCCTCGCCGATTTCCTGCGCAACACGAGCTGCCGCCAGCTCTATCTGGTGGGCGACATCATCGATGGCTGGCGGTTGCGCCGCTCCTGGTACTGGGACGCGCAACACGACGAGGTGCTGCGCCTGATCCTGCGCCACGCGCGCGCCGGCACCGAGGTCACCTACATCCCCGGCAATCACGACGAGATGTTCCGCGCCTGGGTCGATCCGGCGATGCCGGGCGGCCTCGAGATCGCCGGCATCCGGCTCGCGGCCGAGGCGGTGCATGTCACCGCCGCGGGCACGCGGCTGCTGGTGATCCACGGCGACGCATTCGACAGCGTGGTGCGCTACGCGAAATTCCTGGCCCTGCTGGGCGATGGGGCATACGCGGCGGCGCTGGTGGCGAACCGCTGGTTCAACGCCGCGCGCCGGCGGCTGGGC
This sequence comes from Pseudomonadota bacterium, assembly GCA_021815835.1. Lineage (GTDB taxonomy): Bacteria > Pseudomonadota > Alphaproteobacteria > Acetobacterales > Acetobacteraceae > JAJZVS01. Next base: position 1,449 of record JAKAZN010000316.1, on the reverse strand, counting down.
TATCCCTACTGGTCGCTGTCGGCCTGGCTCAAGCGCCAGGTGAAGGAAGCGGTGAAGGCGATCGACCGTTTCGAAACCGCCCTTGCCGCCGAAGCGCGCCGGCGCGGCCTGGACGGCGTCGTGTGCGGCCATATCCACCACGCCGAGATGCGCGAGCTCGCCGGCGTGCTCTACATCAACGACGGCGACTGGGTGGAAAGCTGCACCGCGCTGGTGGAGCACCATGACGGGCGGCTGGAGCTGATCGACTGGGCGGCGCTGCGCGGCTTCTCGTTTGCCGATCCGCGCGGCGCGCGCACCGATCCGCGCGGCCTGGGAGTGTCCGCTCCTGCCTGACATGCTCCCCCCCGCCGACGCCCCCGGCATTCCCCCGTTCGGACGCCCCGGATACCGGATCCTGATCGTTTCGGATGCCTGGACGCCGCAGGTGAACGGCGTCGTGCGCACCCTGGCGACCGTTTCGCACGAGCTGCGCGCGATGGGACACGCCGTGGAGGTCATCGGACCGGACCGGTTCCGCACCCTCCCCTGCCCCACCTATCCCGATATCCGCCTCGCGCTGCGCCCCGGGCGACGCCTTGCCGCGATGATCGCCGCGTTCCAGCCCGACGCGCTGCATATCGCCACCGAAGGCCCGCTCGGCCTCGCCGCGCGGCGCTGGGCGCGGCGGGAGGGCGTGGCCTTCACCACCGCCTTCCACACCCGCTTCGCCGAGTATCTGCGCGCGCGCACGCGCATCCCGTTGCGCCCCACCTATGCCTGGCTGCGCCGCTTCCATGGCGCGGCTTGCGGAACGATGGTCGCGACCGAAAGCCTGCGCGCGGATCTGGCGGCGCGCGGCTTCGGCCATCTGCGCCCCTGGTCGCGCGGGGTCGATCTGGACCTGTTCCGCCCCGACCCGCGCGAGGATTGGGACCTGCCGCGCCCGGTGTTCCTCTATGTCGGGCGGGTGGCGGTCGAGAAGAATATCGGCGCGTTCCTGGACCTCGACCTGCCGGGATCGAAGGTCGTCGTCGGCGACGGCCCCGCGCTGGCGGGATTGCGGCGGCGCTACCCGGGGGTGCGCTTCACCGGCAAGCGCCAGGGCGCGGCGCTCGCCGCTTCCTATGCGGGCGCGGATGCCTTCGTGTTCCCGTCGCGGACCGACACGTTCGGCCTGGTGCTGCTGGAGGCGCTGGCCTGCGGCACGCCGGTGGCGGCGTTCCCGGTCAGTGGTCCGCGCGACGTGCTGGCCGGCGCGCATGGCACGGTGGGCGCGCTCAATGAGGACCTCCGCGCCGCCGCGCTGGCCGCATTGGGCGCGGACCGGGCCGCGTGCCGGGCCTATGCGGAACGCTTCTCCTGGCGCGCCTGCGCGGAGACCTTCCTGGAATACCTGGTGCCGGCGGCGGCCTGATCCTGGCGGCCGGCCGGCGGGCTTCCCCGCCCCCCCCCCCCCGCGCCCCCCCC
>JAKAZN010000315.1 GCA_021815835.1 Pseudomonadota bacterium | reverse complement strand
CTGGCCGAGCGCCACGCCCGGCGCGAGGTTGAAGCTGAGCGTGACCGCGGGGAACACGCCCTGATGGCTGATCGTCAGCGGCTCCACGGTGGCGGTGAAATGCGCTACCGCGCTCAGCGGGATTTCCGCGCCGCCGGCGCCGGGGAGGTAGATCTTGGAGAGCGCGTCGGGATCGTCCTGGAATTGCGGCTGCACTTCCAGGATCACCTTGTACTGGTTCGTCGCGGTGTAGATCGTCGCCACCTGGCGCTGGCCGAACGCGTCATACAGCGTCTGGTCGATCGCCGCCGCCGACAGCCCGAGACGGGAGGCGGCGTCGCGATCCACCGTGATCGCGATATGCGACGCGGCGCTCTGCTGGTCCGAGGCGACATCCTGCAATTGCGGCAGCTTGCCGAGTTCGCGCGCCAGGATCGGCGCCCAGTGGTCGAGCTGATCGAGATCGGTGTCGGTCAGCGTGTACTGGTACTGGGTGCGCGCGAGCCGCCCGCCCACGGTGATGTTCTGCGGCACCTGCATGTAGAATTTCACGCCTTCGATGACCGCGACCTTGCGGCGCAGCCGGGCGATGATCTGCTCGGCGGTCGCGGAGCGGTCGCCGAAGGGCTTGAGCTGGAAGAACACGCGCGCGGTATTCTCGCCGGGATTGTAGCTGTAGGCGCCGGCGAGCGAGAACACCGCCGCCACGTCCGGGTCGTGGCGGACGATATCGACGACGCGGTGCGCCACCTTCTCGGTCGCTCGGAAGGAGGCATCCTGGCGGGTATCGACCTCGCCGAACACGAAGCCGGTGTCCTGCTGCGGGAAGAATCCCTTGGGGATCATGGTGTAGAGCACGCCGGTGACCACGATCAGCGCCAGGGTGCCGAACAGGGCGACGCGCTGATGGCGGAATACCACATTGAGGCCGCGTCCATAGGCGCCCAGCACGGCTTCATAGACGCGCTCGGCGCCCGCGGCGAAGCGACCATGCGGATGCAGGCCCTTCTGCTTCAGCAGCAGCGCGCAGAGCACCGGAGTGAGGGTGAGCGAAATGAACGCCGAGGCGATGACCGCGACCGCCACGGTGACGGCGAACTCGCGGAACAGCCGGCCGATGATGCCGCCCATGAAGAACAGCGGGATGAACACCGCGATCAGGGAGAAGGTGATCGAGATGATGGTAAAGCCGATCTGCCCGGCGCCCTTGAGCGCCGCATCGAGCGGGCGCATTCCCTGCTCGATATAGCGGACGATGTTCTCGATCATGACAATCGCGTCATCGACCACGAAGCCGACCGAGATGGTCAGCCCCATCAGCGAGATATTGTCCAGGCTGAACCCGCCGACATACATGACCGCCAGGGTGGCGAGCAGCGACAGCGGCACCGCCACGCTGGGAATGACCGTCGCCCAGAGCGTGCGCAGGAAGACGAAGATCACGACCACCACCAGCACGGTGGTGAGCAGCATGGTGTATTGCACGTCGTGCACCGCCGCGCGGGTGACCACCGAGCGGTCGGAGACCAGATCGACATGCACCGAGGGCGGGATCTGCGCGCGCAGCCGGGGGATCAGCCGCTTGATCCGATCGACCAGATCGATCGTGTTGGCGCCGGGGGCTTTCTGGATCGCCAGCCCCTCGGCCGGCATGTTGTCGAACCAGGCGCCGAGGCGGGTGTTCTGCACCGAATTGACCACGTCGCCGAGATCCTTGATCCGCACCGGCGCGCCGTTGCGGTAGGCGACGATCAGGTTGCGGTAGCCCCGCGCGTTCAGGATCTGGTCGTTGGTGTCGAGCGCGACCACGCGGTTGCGGCCCTCGATCTCCCCTTTCGGGCGGTTCACGGTGGCGGCGGCGATGGCGGCGCGCACGTCCTCGAGGCCCAGGCCGCGCGCGGCGAGCTGGCCGGGATTGATCCGCACCCGCGCCGCGTATTGCTTCTGGCCGAAGATGAACACCTGGCCGACGCCCGGGACGGTGGAAAGCCGCTCGGCGATCACCGTGTTGGCATAATCGTCGATGCGATAGACCGGCAGCGCGTCGGAATGGACGGCGTAGATCAGCACCGGGAAATTCGCCGGGTTGACCTTGCGGTAGGTGGGTGGCGTCGGCAGGTCCGTGGGCAGCAGGCCGGTGGCCGCGTTGATCGCGGTCTGCACGTCCTCGGCGGCGGCGTCGATGTTGTGGTCGAGGCCGAATTGCAGGGTGATCGTGGTGGTGCCGACCCCGGAGAGCGAGGTCATCTGATCCAGGCCGGGGATCGAGGTGAATTGCTGCTCGAGCGGGGTGGCGATGGCCGAGGCCATGGTCTGCGGGCTGGCGCCGGGATAGTTCGCGGTCACCGTGATGGTGGGGAAATCGACATTCGGCAGCGCGGCCACCGGCAGCAGGAAATAGGCGACGAGGCCGAACACCAGGATGCCGAGCATCAGCAGCGAGGTCGCGATGGGCCGGCGGATGAAGGGAGCGGAGATGCTCATCGCCGGTCTATCCGGCCGCGCGCGGGGCGACTTTCGCGCCATCCGTCAGGCGATACTGGCCGCCCACCACCACGCGTTCGCCGGGCGCGAGGCCCTTGCCGATCGCCGCCAGCCCGTCCTGGATCGCCACCACCGCCACCTTGCGGCGCATGACGGTGTCGTCCGGGCGCAGCACATAGACGAACCAGCCATCGGGGCCTTGCTGCACCGTCTCGGCCGGCACGGTGGCGATATTCTCGCGCGTGGCCAGGATCAGGTGGACATTGACGAATTCGCCGGGCCAGAGCCGCTCGCGGGCGTTGGCGAACTGCGCTTTCAGGTGGATCGTGCCGGTCGCGGGGTCGATCCCGTTATCGATGAAGGTCAGCTTGCCGCGCGCGAGCACGTGCAGGTCGTCGCGCGACCGTGCTTCCACCGCGAGCGGTCCCTGGCTCTGGTGGCGGCGGATCGGGTCGAGATCCTGCTGCGGCAATGCGAAGGCGACGTCGATCGGGCGAAGCTGGGCGATCGTGACCAGCGCCGTGTTGTCGCTCGCGCGGACGATATTGCCGGGATCGACCAGCTGGGCGCCGAGGCGGCCGGCGATCGGGGCGCGGATTTCGGTGTAGGAGAGGTTGATGCGCGCGGTGTCGATCTGTGCCTCGTCGCCGGCGATCGCGGCGTGGATCTGGGCCACCAGCGCCTTCTGCTGGTCGTAGCTCTGCCGGCTCTGGAAGCCGCGATTGAGCAGGGAGGCGTAGCGGGCGAGGTCGGCGGTCGCGCTTTCGAGCTGCGCGGTGTCCTTCGCCTTCGCCGCCTCCGCCTGGGCGAGGGCGGCGGCGTAGGGGCGGGGATCGATGCGGAACAGCAAGGTGCCGGCGGCGATCTCCTGGCCCTCGGTGAACGGGGCGGCGACGATCTGGCCATCGGCGCGGGAACGCACGGTGACGGTGTTGAAGGCCTGCACGGTGCCGATGCCGCGCAGAACGATGGGCAGGGTGCGCGCGGTGACGGTGCCGATGGTCACGGGGATGGCGGGCGCGGGCGCGGCGGCGGACGCGGGATCGCGACTGAAGGCGGCGCGGAGGATCAGGCCGGCGCCGGCCAGGACCAGCACCGCGGCGAGCGCGGCTGGGGCTTTGCGCATGATGCCGCCTCCCTGCGAGCGAATGTCATGGCGAGGATGGGCTGATGTAGCACGGATGGCGGCATGGCGCATGGCCCCCCGGCGGCGCGCCGGTGGGGCGTGTTGTAACCGTTTGTGTCGGGTCGGCGGCCTATCGGGTGATCTTCGGGCTCCCCGTGGCCAGCGCCTTGGGCCATACGACCACGAGATGCGGCACCCCGCGCGCGTCCGGTTCGACCTGGCCGAGCGGTGTGATCTCCCCGATCTGCGCGCCGGTCGGGTCGAGCTTGAAGGGTCCCGCCATCGTCTGCATCCGGCC
>JAKAZN010000314.1 GCA_021815835.1 Pseudomonadota bacterium | reverse complement strand
GAGGGCGCGGCGCGGCTGAGCTTCGCCGAGCTGTCCGCCCGATCGAACCGGGTCGCCAACGGCCTGCGCGCACGCGGCGTCAAGCGCGGCGATCGCATCCTGCTGATGCTGGGCAACGTCGTGGCGTTGTGGGAAGTGATGCTGGCGGCGATGAAGCTCGGCGCCGTCGTGATCCCGGCGACCACGCTGCTGACCGCCGACGATCTCGCGGACCGCTTCGGCCGCGGGCGCGCGCGCCATGTGGTGGCGGGGGCGGCGGAGGCGGCAAAATTCGCCGATCTGGCCGCCGGCATCACCCGCATCGCGGTGGGCGCGGAGGTTCCCGGCTGGCATGCCTACGCCGCCCTGCACGAGGCTTCCGACCGTTTCGTCCCCGATGGCGAAACCCACGCGCGCGATCCGCTGCTGCTCTATTTCACCTCCGGCACGACCGCGCGGCCCAAGCTGGTGCTGCATTCGCATGAAAGCTACCCGGTCGGGCACCTGACCACGATGTACCAGGTCGGGATCACGCCCGGCGATGTGCATCTGAACATCTCCTCGCCCGGCTGGGCCAAGCACGCCTATTCCTGCATCTTCGCGCCCTGGAACGCCGGCGCCGCGGTGTTCATCGTCAATCAGCCGCGCTTCGCGGCCAGGCCGATGCTGGAGGCGATCGCCGCGGGCGGCGTGACCACGCTCTGCGCCCCACCCACCGTCTGGCGCATGTTCGTCCAGGAGGATCTGCGCGCGATCGGCCACAGCCTGCGCGAGGTCGTCTCGGCCGGCGAACCGCTGAACCCGGAGGTGATCGAGCAGGTCGCCGCCGCCTGGGGCATGACGGTGCGCGATTTCTACGGCCAGACCGAAACCACCAGCCAGGTCGGCAACCCGCCGGGCATGACGGTCAAACCCGGGTCGATGGGCGTGGCGATGCCGGGCTATGACATCCGGCTGCTGGACGCCGACGGCAACGAGGAAGCGGACGGGGAGGTGGCGATCGCGCTCGATCCGCCGCCCACCGGGCTGATGCTGGGTTATCAGGACGATGACGGATCGATCCCCGAACGCACCGGGACCGCCTATCGCACCGGCGACGTGGCATCCCGCGATGCCGACGGATACTTCACCTATGTCGGGCGCGCCGACGACGTGTTCAAGGCGTCCGACTACCGCATCAGCCCGTTCGAGCTGGAAAGCCTGCTGATCGAGCACGCTTCGGTCGCCGAGGCCGCGGTGGTGCCGGCGCCCGATGCGGTGCGCACCGCGATCCCGAAGGCCTATATCGCGCTGGCGCCGGGCTGGCCCGCGGACCGGCAGACGGCGCTCGCGATCTTCCGCCATATCCGCGAACGATCCGCGCCCTACAAGCGGGTCCGGCGGATCGAGTTCACGGAGCTGCCGAAGACGATTTCCGGCAAGATCCGCCGGGTGGAGCTGCGCCGGGCCGAGCAGGCCGGCCCGCGCGGCCCAGGCGAATTCCGCGAGGATCAGTTCACGGCGGAGGAGCTGGGCTGACCCCACCTGTCCCGCGACGCGGGCTCAGGCCGCGAAGCGGACCAAGGTCGGCCCGCGAAGCAAACCGGGTGAGGCCCCCCGGGTTTGTCTCCCGGCCCCATCGTCCCTATGTGTGCTCCGAGGCGTCCAGCCCCAGGAGACGACGCGCCATGCACACCGGCGGATTTCCCATCGACCTGATCCTGTTCGGGATGATCGCCGCGTTCCTGATCCTGCGCCTGCGCAGCATCCTGGGGCGGCGCACCGGATTCGAGCGTCCGCCGCAATTCCAGGCCCAGCCCGGCACCCCGCCGCCAGTCGCGGCCGGCCCCGGCGCGGTGGTGATCGACGCCCACGCCGAACCGGCCGGACCCGTGGCGGGCCTGCCCTCCCCCGCCAGCCCGGCCGGCATGGCGCTCGCCCGCATCCAGGCCGCCGACCGCAATTTCGATCCCGCCCGCTTCCTCGGCCAGGCCGAGCAGGCTTTCCGCATGATCGTCGGCGCCTTCGCCACCGGCAACCGGGGCGCGCTGCAGCCGCTCGTCTCGCCCGACGTCTTCCACGCCTTCGATCAGGCGATCGGCGCGCGCGACGCCGCGGGGCACCGGCAAACCACCGAAATCCGCGCGGTCCCGACGGTCGCGATCGAGGCCGCCGAGCTTGCCGGCACCACCGCGCGGGTGACGTTGCGGATCGTGTCCGATCAGGTGACCATCACCCATGACGCCGCGGGCGCGCCGGTGGCCGGGGCGGACGCGGTGACGGAACTCACCGACATCTGGGCGTTCGAGCGCGACGTGAGCGGGACGGATCCGACCTGGCGGCTGGTTTCGGTGCACGGCGGATAGGCGCGCACCGGCAATCCCGCACCGGCGATCCCGCACCGGGCGAGCGCGCACCGCGCGATCCCGCTCCGGCGTGCCGATCCTGACGGATGGTGCTGTCACCGGCGGCCAGGATCGGCCCACCGGCGCTTCATTTTCAGTGGCCCGCCGATCGCTGACCTTTGCTGCGAAGGGCAGCTAAGATCCGGGGCAGGACGCTAGACCGTGAACTGCTCGGCGATGATCCGTTCCGACAGGCCCTGATCGGGGTCGAACAGCACGCTCGCGCCGACCGTCCGGTCCTCGCTCACCGCCACCGAGACCACGTCGCGCACCTCGTGCGAATCCGCGACCGCCGCCACCGGGCGCTTCTCCGGCTCCAGGATCTCGAACACCACCTCCGCGGTCGCCGGCAGCAGCGCGCCGCGCCAACGCCGCGGACGGAACGCGCTGATCGGGGTGAGCGGCAGCAGATTGGCCGACAGCGGCACGATCGGTCCATGCGCGGAAAGATTATAGGCGGTCGAGCCGGCCGGGGTGGAGACCAGCACCCCGTCGCAGGCAAGCTCGGCGAGCCGCACCGTGCCGTCGATCGTGATGCGGATCTTCGCCGTCTGGTGCAGCTGGCGCAGCAGGGAGACCTCGTTCAGCGCCAGCGCCTCCTCCACCGATCCGGTCGCGGTGATGGCGTGCATCCGCAGCGGATGCAGCAGCACTTCCTGCGCCGCGTCCAGGCGCTCGATCAGCCGGTCTTCGGAGAACGGGTTCATCAGGAACCCGACCGAGCCGCAATTCATTCCATAGACCGGCACCACATGCCCCAGCACGCGATGCAGCGTCTCCAGCATGAACCCGTCCCCGCCGAGCGGCACGATCGCGGAGGCCTGCTCGAACGGGCAATCGCCGTAGCGGGCAACCAGGCGCGCGCGGGCGTCGCGGGCAAGCTCGGTCGCGGCGGCGACGAAGGCCACCTGGCCGGGCGCGATCCGCCGCGCGGCGGGATCGCTCATGGCAGCTTCCGATGGGTCTCCACCGGCATGTCCCGGCGCACCCGGGCGGTCAGCGCCGGATCGATCCGCGCCGTGGCCCAGCCGGTGCCGTCCGAGACCTGCGCCAGCACCTGGCCCCAGGGATCGGCGATCAGCGAATGCCCATAGGTGAAGCGCGGCTCCTGGCGCGATCCGTCCAGGTGCCTGCCCCAGGTCGCGGCGGCGGCGAACCAGCATTGGGTCTCGATCGCGCGGGCGCGGAGCAGCGGCTCCCAGTGATCCTTGCCGGTCTGCAACGTGAACGCCGAAGGCAGCATGATGAGCTCCGCGCCCTTGCCGCGCAGGCGGGCGAAGAGTTCGGGGAAGCGCAGATCGTAGCAGATGGCCGCACCCACGGTGAGGCCGCCGGCGCGAAACGTGACGATTTCGTCGCCGGAACCGTAGGTGTTGCTTTCGCGAAAGCCGGTGCCGTCCGGGGTGGTGATGTCGAACAGATGGAGCTTGCGATAGCGCGCGATCTCCTTGCCGTCCGGGTCGAACACGACCGTGGTGTTGAACAGCTTGTCGCCGCCCCGCTCCTGCCCCCCCCGCTCTTGAATCG
>JAKAZN010000313.1 GCA_021815835.1 Pseudomonadota bacterium | reverse complement strand
GGACGGGCTGATGGGCTACATGACCGGTCTGGTGGTCCAGCGCGCGCTCGCCACCACGAAGGGCCTGTCGCAGATGGACATCCACGACGCGGTGTTCGCGCTGTCGGGCAAGCTGCGCACGCTCGCTGGGCCGTTCCGGCTCAACCGCGAGGGCGGGCAGATCGGCGAGATGACCCCGGTCGGCCAGTTGCGCGCCGATGGCCATGGCGGGCTGCGTCTGGTCGCGGTCTATCCGCCGGCCACCGCCAACGGCACGGCCGAGTTCGGCAAGTGACGCGGCGGGCCGCGTGCTGATCGGGGCGATCGTCGCCGGCATCGTGTTCGGCCTCTATTTCGCGCTGGTGGGGCTCGGCCTCAACCTGGTGTTCGGGGTCATGCGCATCGTCAATCTCGCGCATGGCGATGTGCTGATGCTGGGCGGCTACACGGCGTGGTGGCTGTTCTCGGCGTTCGGCCTGCATCCGCTGGAAGCGGCGGCGCTGGTATTCGTCGTGTTCATCGTCGTCGGGTTTCCGCTCTATTACGCGGTGGTGCCGCGGCTGCAACGCGCGCGCGACGCCGAGATGCTGTCGCTGATCCTGTTCTTCGGCTTGTCGCAGATGATCGAGGCGCTGACCACGATCGCGGTCGGCACCGACCAGCGTTCGCTGCCCGGGCGGGTGCTGGGGATCGGCCCGGTGATCCTGTTCGGCGCGCGGCTGCCGAAGCCGTGGGTGTTCTCGGCCGCGGTCAGCGCCGTCGCGGTGGCTGCGGTGTATGTCTATCTCTATCGCACGCGGCTCGGCACCTTGACGCGGGCGGTGATGGTCTCGCGCGATGAGGCGGTGGCGACCGGGATCGACATCCACCGCGTCTCGGCGATCGCGTTCGGGATCGCGCTCGGGCTTGCGGGCGTCGCGGGGGTGTTCGCGCCGTTCATGCTGGGGAGCATCACGCCGGATATCGGCGTCGATCTCAACCTGACCGCGTTCGCGGTGATCGTGGTGGGCACGCTCGGCAATCCGCTGGGGACAGTGGCGGGGGGTATCATCTATGGCGTGTCGCTGATGCTGATGCAGACCTATTTCAGCTCCTGGGCCAATCTGCTGCCCGACCTGCTGCTGATCGCGGTGCTGCTGGTCCGGCCGGAGGGGTTGTTCGGGAGGAAGGTGCGTCGTGCGTAGCGCGCGGGGGGGAGGCGTGCGTAGCGCGCGGGGGAGACGTCATGCGTAGGACAGCGATGCGCGACTTTGCCCTGCCCATCCTGGTGCTGGCCGCCTTCGCGGTGGCGCCGTTCCTGTACTCCAACGAATTGATGCTGTTCAATTTCGTGGCGTTCCTGGCACTCGCCCAGGGCCTGAACATCGTCTATGGATTCACCGGATATCTGCCGTTCGGCTATGTCGGTTTCTACGGTGCCGGTGCCTATGGCTTCGCGCTCGCGGTGATGCATCTGCACGCCCCGCCGCTGCTGGCGATGGCCGCGGGCGGCGGGGCGGCGCTGGTGCTCGCGGTCGTGCTGCTGCCGCTGTTACGGCTGTCCGGTGCATATTTCGCGATCTCCAGCCTCGCCGCCGCCCAGGCGGTCTATGAGGTCGTTTCCAACCCGGCGCTGGAGAAGATTACCAAGGGGCCGTACGGCGTCTCGCTGACCGCCGTGTTCGCCCCGCGATTCTCCTATTACATCGCCCTCGCCATCCTGGCGCTCGCCTTCGCGCTGGTGATCTGGCTGCGCAATTCCCGCTTCGGCCTCGCCTTGCAGGCGATCCGCGAAGATCCCGTCAGCGCCTCCATGGCCGGCGTTTCGGTGGTACGAGGACGCACCATCGCCTGGCTGCTGTCGGCGCTGATCGCGGGCCTGGTGGGCGCGGTGTTCGCCTGGCACATCTCGGTCTTCTATCCCGACACCGCCTTCGATCTCGGCGTGTCGATCTTCGCCACCGTGTTCGTGCTGTTCGGCGGCGCCACGACCCTGACCGGCCCGCTGCTCGGCGTGCTGATCCTGTATGGCGTCTACAACGCGATCGGCATCACGGTCCCGCAATATTTCCAGTTCATCTACGGCGCGCTGATCGTGGGCCTGGTGCTGTTCCTGCCGAACGGGCTTGTTTCGCTGCTGACTTCCCGAGGCATCCGTGTCCCCTGAACCGCTTCTGGTCGCACAGGACCTGGTGAAGCGCTTCGGCGGCTTCCGCGCGCTCGATGGCGTCAGCTTTCATCTGGCACCGGGGGAGGTGCTGGGCCTGGTCGGGCCGAACGGGTCGGGCAAGACCACCTGCATCAACGTGATCTCCGGCCTCTATCCGCCCGATGGCGGCAGCGTGACCTATCAGGGGCGTTCGATCGCCGGCGTGGCTTCGCACGTGCTTGCGCGGCGCGGGATCAACCGGACATTCCAGTCGCCCAAGCCGTTTCTCTCGCTGACGGTGATGGAAAACCTGCTGGTCGCGGCCACCTACGGGAATGCGGGCACGCCGCCCGATCTGGCGGCGCTGCTTGCCTCGCTGGAGCTGGATACGCTCGCGGCCCGTCCGGCCGGCGAGCTCAACAGCGCGCAGCAGAAGACGCTCGATCTTGCCCGCGCGCTCGCCACCTCCCCGCGCGTGCTGCTGGTCGATGAGCTGGCCGCGGGGTTGAACCCGACCGAGCTGGCGCGCATGGCGGACCGGCTGCGCGCGCTTGCCGCCGGCGGCATGGCGCTGCTGGTCGTGGAGCATCTGATGGGGTTCATCGACCGCGTGACCGACCGGGTCGCCGTGATGAATGCCGGACGCGAATTCTTCGAGGGCACGCTTGCCGATGCGATCAAGGACCCGGAAGTGATCCGCGTGTTCCTGGGTGGGGCGCATGGATAACGATCTGCTGCGCGCCGACGGCATCGAGACGGGCTACGGCAAGGTGCAGGTGCTGTGGGGCGCGGCGCTTGCCGTGCCCGCCGGCGCGTCCGTCGTGCTGCTGGGCGCCAACGGCGCGGGCAAGACCACCTTGCTGAAGGTGCTGGTGGGCCTGATGCCGGCCTGGCACGGGAGCGTGCATCTCTCCGGCACCGACATCACCGCCTGGCGCACGGATCGCCGCGTGCGGCTGGGGCTGGCCTACATGTCCGAGCTCGGCGTGTTTCCGGGCCTGACCATCGAGGAGAATCTGCGGATCGGCGGCCAGTTTGCCGAACGCGCGGTGCTGCAGCGGCGGATCGCCGAGCTCTACGCCGTGTTCCCCGATCTGGCGGAGCGCAAGCGCGCGCTGGCGGGCGCGTTGTCGGGCGGGCAGCGCAAGATGCTGGGGATCGCCAAGGCGCTGGCGTCGGGGCCGAAACTATTGGTGATGGACGAACCGTCGGCCGGGCTGTCGCCCTTGTTCGTGCAGCAGGTGATCGGCGTGCTGGGCCGCTTCCGCGCCGGGGGGGCGGCCGAGGGGGCCGGGATTTCCATGCTGATCGCGGAACAGAATGTGGCGTTCCTCGATCTCGCCGACCGGGTCTATACGCTGGATGGCGGGCGTATCCGGTTCGGCGGCACGGTCGCGGAGCTGCACGCGGACGACGCGCTGCATCGGGCGTATTTCGGGCTGGCGTAGCCCGCTTCCCCCCCAATTCACCCCATCGTCTGCACCGCCCCGGGCGCGATCCGGCCTCGCCGCAAGGGAATTGTGCAAGGGAGCCGGGCAGCGAAGCGCAGTCGGCCGCCGGGTTTGGCAGATCGGACTCAGCCGGCAGATGCGAGCCGCTCGCGTTTAGAACTGCTGGCGCGGCGGAGCTTGGCTTGCATTCGTTTGGGTGGGTCTTTATGCAGGCCGCGCGCGATGGAGCGAACGCGGGCGTAGCTCAGGGGTAGAGCACAACCTTGCCAAGGTTGGGGTCGAGGGTTCGAATCCCTTCGCCCGCTCCAGATTTTCTCAAGAAAATCAAAGGCTTCCAGGCA
>JAKAZN010000312.1 GCA_021815835.1 Pseudomonadota bacterium | reverse complement strand
CACGAGCCTGGGCGTCGATCCGATCCTGGCGTCCATCGTGCTTACCCCGGCTTTCTACCTGCTCGGCGCCGGGATCTATGAGGTCTACCATCACGCCTTCGAACGACGCGGCGATGCCAGCCTGCGCGGCCTCGCCTTCTTTTTCGGTCTGCTGTTCATCACCGAGGTCATCCTGATCCTGGTGTTCGGCGTCGATTACCGCCTGGTGCGCGCCCCCTATATCGGCCCCAGCTTCTATATCGGCGCGCTCGAATTCCCGCTGCGCCTGCTGGTTCCCTGCGGCGTCTCGCTGGCGATGGTGGGCATCCTCTGGGCGTTCCTCTCGCGCAGTTTCATCGGCCGGGCGATCCTGGCGGTCGCGCAGGACGCCGAGGCGCTGCGGCTGATGGCCGCCGATCCGGTGCGGATCAAGCGGATCGCCTTCGCGCTGTCGATCGCCACCGCCTCGATCGCCGGGGCGATCCTGATCGTGATCCAGCCCGTGGAGCCCTCGGTCGGGCGCGACTATATCGGCCGGGTGTTCGCGATCGCCGTGCTGGGCGGGCTCGGCAGCTTCCTCGGCACCGTGGTCGCGGCGATGACGCTCGGGATCATGGAGAGCCTGACGGCGACCTTCTACGGCCCGTCCTGGTCGCCGGCGATCGCCTTCGGGTTCCTGCTGATCGCGCTTGCGGTGAAACCGTCCGGCATGTTCGGGCGCTGAGCGATGCGCGGATTTCCGTTCTTCCTGACCTGCCTCCTGGTCGCGGCCGGCGTATTCCTGGCGGCGCGCTGGACGGAGAACGGCTACGTGTTCTTCGCCGGCTACGTGGTGCTGCAATACATCGTCCTGGCGATCGCGTGGAACATACTGGGCGGCTACACCGGCTACGTGAATTTCGGCATCGCCGGGTTCTTCGCGATCGGCGCCTACACCACCGTCGCGGTCGAGAAACTGGTCCCGCTGCCGCTGCCGGTGGTGATGCTGGCGGGCGGCGCCGTCTCGGGCCTGCTCGGCCTCGGGATGGGCTATCTGACGTTGCGGCTGCGCGGGGTGTTCTTCTCCATCGCCACCCTGGCGATGGCGGTGGTGGCGCAGACCTTCATGGTGAACTGGGATTTCGTCGGCGGCTCGGCCGGCGCCTTCACCATCCGTCCGATGACGACGCCCTATTTCGGAATGGACTATATCCGCTACCTGTTCCTGCTGATGCTGGGGCTTGTCGTGCTCGCGGTGGTGGTGGCGCGCGCGATCGAGCGCTCCCGCCTCGGCGACGGCTTTGCCGCGATCCGCGACGACGAACTGGCCGCCGAGGCGTCCGGCGTGCCCACCTTGCGCCTGAAGCTGATCGCCACGGCGATGTCGGGCGCGTTCATGGGCATGGCCGGCGCGCCGCTGCCGTTTTACGTCACCTATCTGGACCCGCCCTCGGCGTTCAGCCTTGCCTACGCGGTCAATACCATCGCCATGCCGCTGATCGGCGGCACCGCAAGCTGGATGGGCCCGCTGATCGGCGCGGTGCTGCTGGCCAGTCTGCAACAATTGGTGACGGTCACGATCTCCTCGGCCGTCAATCTGCTGATCGTCGGGCTGATGCTGGTGGGCTTCATCATCATCGCCCCGCGCGGCATCATCGGCTGGTTCGGGATCGGCGCCGGCAAGCGGCGGCGGGGGCGCGGACGATGAGCGGGGCGCTGCTTGACGTCGCCGGCCTCGGCAAGCGATTCGGCGGCTTCGTGGCGCTGGAGGCGATCGATCTCGCCGTCGCCGCCGGCGAGCGCGTGGGGCTGATCGGCCCGAACGGGTCGGGCAAGAGCACCTTGGTCAATTGCATCTCCGGCACCTTGCGCAACGAAACCGGCCAGGTGCGGTTCGCCGGCAAGGTGATGGACGGCATGGCGGCGCACCGGCGCACAAGGCTGGGCCTCGCGCGCAGCTTCCAGCTGCCGCGTCCGTTCCACAGCCTGACGGTGACCGAGAACCTGCTGATCCCGATCGAATACGTGGTCCATCAGCGCGGCGAGGGACGGGTCGATCTGATCGCGCGCTGCGCCGAACTGCTGGAGATGGTGGGCCTCGCGGGACGTGGCGACGATCTGCCCGCGGGCCTCACGCAGGTGGAAATGCGCAAGCTGGAACTGGCCCGCGCGATGGCCGCCGAGCCGCGCCTGCTGATCGCCGATGAGGCGATGGCCGGCCTGTCGCATCAGGAGGTGGACGATATCCTGACCCTGCTGGTGCGGCTGAACGATCAGGGCGTGACCATCATCATGATCGAGCACATCATGCGCGCGGTGATGCAGTTCAGCCAGCGCCTGGTGGTGCTGGTGGCGGGCCGCAAGATCGCCGACGGCGTGCCGGAGGAGGTGATCCGCAACCCCGAGGTGGAGCGCGCGTATCTTGGCGAGTAGCCTGACGATCGAAGGGATCTCCGCCGGCTACGGCGCGGTGCGCGTGCTGGAGGATGTGTCCATCACCGTCGGCGCGGGTGAGACCGTGGCGCTGCTCGGCACCAACGGCAACGGCAAATCCACACTGATGAAATGCGTGATGGGGCTGGTGCGGCCGATGGCCGGGTCCATCACCGCCGAGATCGACGGCGTGCGCCACGAACTGGTCGGCCGCGCAACCGAGGCGATCGTCGATCTCGGGATCGCGTTCGTCCCGGAAGGCCGGCGGCTGTTTCCGAAACTTACGGTGACCGAGAACCTGATGCTGGGCGCGTTCCGGCCGGCCGCGCGGAAGGTGATCGCGCGCAATCTGGATTTCTGCCTCGAAACCTTCCCGCGCCTGCGCGAACGGAGCAGCCAGCTCGCGGGTTCCATGAGCGGGGGCGAGCAGCAGATGCTGGCGCTGGGCCGCGCGCTGATGTCGGCCCCGCGCATCCTGCTGATCGACGAGCCGTCCGTGGGGCTGGCGCCGGTGCTGGTGCGGCGGACCATCGACAAGATCAAGGAGCTGAAGGACGGGTTCCAGCTCACCGTCTTGATGGCGGAGCAGAATTTCACCCAGGCGATTCGCATCGCCGACCGCGGTTATGTGATCGTGCACGGGCAGATCGCGTTCGAGGGCGGCTCGGCCGAGGAGCTGAACAACAACGAGCTGATCCGGAAATTCTATCTCGGGATGTGATACCAACCCGCTTCTAGACTGACACACGCCCACTCACGGGTACCGATTGAGCGGATGCGGTCTGGGTCGTTGATGAGGAAGGTCCAGGCGGTTTTGCATGCCTCGACGATCGCCTCACAGCTGTCGTCGCGCACCATCAGCAGTCGGGAGCCGATGGGAGCCCGGATGTAGGCGTGCGTTCCCTTCCGACCCACTCTGGCTTCGTCCTGGCCATACCCCGCCGTGGATCGGCGATGATCGGATCGGCCAGGATCAGATCGCTCGCCGGCGCCAGGTCGCGAACCCCAGAGCCAGGGCGAAGGTGCCATAGAGCAGCAGCGAGGAGGGTTCCGGCACCGAGGAGCCGCCATTATTGTTGGACGAGAGGTTGAAGTCTTCCTGCTGGACCAGGACGTTCCCCGTCGATGCCGTAACGACGATGTAGTTGGTGTCGTTGGTCGGGACGAACTGATAGGTCTGGACCTCCTGCGTTCCGGTAGTGGGATTGCTCAGGGTCGTGATGTTCGTCAGGTCACTGAGGGTGAGCGTGTCCCCGATCGTTGAAGCTGAATACACATCGATCACGCCGCCCTCGCCGCCCTGGATCGAACTCAGGGACAGGCTGGACAGGGTGTAGCCGTGAGCGATGGCGGCGCTGTTGTCGAGCAGGAGAAATTCGCTGGAGGAAATCTCCAGGGTGGAGCCGGTGGTTGAATCGACCCGCTGAGTGTACACCCCGAGGCCGGTTTCGTTGGCGCCGCTGGCCCCGAAGCGCTGCGACACGTCTGTCCCGGAACTCGATGCCGTCGATGCCGTCGA
>JAKAZN010000311.1 GCA_021815835.1 Pseudomonadota bacterium | reverse complement strand
CTTAGGGCGCAGGCCCCCGGCCGTCCCACCCATTCCGTATCACCCCGTCGCCCATCGGATGGCGGCCCGCGCGAGCGCGTCGATCGTGTCGATCACGGGTGCGCCCATGACGGGGGCACCCAGGGTGTCGGTGGGGCCGGCGGCGATGCCGAGCGGGATTTCCGTGCAGCCCAGGACCACGGCGCGCGCGCCGCGGGCGGTCAGGTTGCGCGCGGCTTCGGCCAGCGGCGCGTAGGCTTCGGCGACGTGGTTTGCCTTGACCAGTGCGATCGCAGGGCTGACCAGCCGGCGCATGTCGTCCTCGGGCGGGATCAGGCAATCCCAGCCCAGCGCGCCGAGCCGGTCCTGGTAGAGCCGCATGGCCAGCGTGGCCGCGGTACCCATCACACCGATGGGTCCCGCGGGGATGCGGGCGGCGCGGAGGTCCGCGGCGGCGGCATCGACAATGTGCAGGATGGGGCAGCCGGCGGCCGCCGCCATTTCGGCGTACCAGCCATGGGCCGTGTTGCAGGGGATGGCGATGGCCGCGCAGCCGGCTTCGCGCAGCCCGGCGATGCCGCGCAGCAGCCAGGGCAGCGGGTCCGGCCCGTCGCCGGATTTGCCGCGCGTTCGGTCCGGCACGCGCGGATCGGACCACAGCACGGCGGGAATGTGGTCCTGGTCGCGCTCCGCCGGCGTCAGCAGGGTGAGCCGCAGCATGAACTGCGCGCTGGCGAGCGGCCCCATCCCGCCCAGCACGCCGAGGATGCGGTCCTGCGCCATGGCGCGCGTCAGTCCCGCAACAGCACGATCGCCTCGATCTCCACGGCGATGTTGCGCGGCAGGCTGCCCATGCCGACCGCCGAGCGCGCGGGGCGTCCGGCATCGCCGAAGATCGCGACGAACAAATCCGTGCAGCCGTCGATGACCTTCGGGTGATCGCCGAAGCCGGCCACCGCGTTGACCATGCCGAACACTTTCAGCACCGTATCGACCGCGTCCAGCGTGCCGGTCGCCGCGCGTATATTGGTCAGCAGATTGAGGCCGCATTGGCGTGCCGCCTCGATCGCCTGGGCCACGGTGATGTCGTTGCCGACCTGCCCGGCAATGAACCCGCCATCGTCCATGCGTGGCCCGACGCCGGACAGGAACAGCAGATTCCCCGCCCGTCGGAATGGAACATAAGTGCCAAGCGGCGCCGGCGGGGGCGGCAAGGTCAGTCCCAGCGTGTGCAGACGGGCTTCGGGTGTGGGCATGGTTGGCTCCTCGCGTGGGTCAGCCGGCGGAGGGAACGCTGACGCCGACCATGTCGCCTTCATGGACCAGGGCGGCGAGGGCGTCTTCGCTCCAGCCATCGGTTCCGGCCGGGCGCAGCGGCAGCACCATCCAGCGGTAATCGGCGGTGGAATCGACCACGCGGATGCGCGTGGTGTCGGGCAGTTTCGTGCCCCATTCGGCGATCAGCCCGCGCGGGTCGCGCACCGCGCGGGCGCGGTAGCCGGCGGATTTGTACCAGAACGGCGGATAGCCCAGCACCGCGCGCGGATAACAGCTGCACAAGGTGCAGACGACCAGATGATGCAGATCGGGCGTGTTCTCCAGCACCCCAAGCGGCGGCGCGCCGCGCATCGGGATGCCGAGGCCCTCCACCGTCGCGGTCCCGTCGGCCAGCAGTCGGGCGCGGAATGCGGGGTCGGTCCAGGCCTTGGCGACGATGCGGGCACCCTGGGCGGGGGAGGCTTTCTCGGTGATCGCCAGCCGCTCGGCGATTTCCGCCGGCGTGGCAAGGCCCTTCGCGGCCAACAGCCCGCGCAGCGCGGCGAGCAGGGTTTCGGCATCGGTTTCGACAAGCGTGCTCATGCGGGTTCCAGCCAATGCTCGAAGAGTTCCACCAGCAGATCGTCGCCCTGGCGCGAGTCGGGGAACAAGGCGGTTTCGTCGAACAACACGTGATACAACGCGCGGGTCGGCGCGGGCCGCGCGAAGGCCAGGTCTTCCGGATTCGGGAAGGCCCCGAGGCGGCGCAGGATGCGCCCGCGCCGGCCGCGCACATAATGCGGCGTGCGGATATGGCAGGGGCCGCGCGTTTCCGGCCAGTCGTCCTTGACGCGCACTTCGGTGCCGGGGGCGAGGTCCATCACGGCGCCTCCAGCGCGGCGCGCAATTCGTCTTCCGTGATGAAGCCCTTGCGCAGCAAGGTGTCGGTGATGGAACGGATCCAGCGCTGATAGTAGCTCAGCCGGTGGTAGTCGGCTTCGGGAATCGATTCGATCCCCCGCCGGAGTTCATCGACCGTCATCACGCCCTTGAGGCCGAGCACCTGGCGCAGCGCGTCCACCTCCTTGTCGAAATCGCTCAGGGTGTGGGGGGCGATATCGACCGGCTCGCAGGCGTAGCGGGGCACGCCGCCCATGTCGTGATGCGCGCGGGGTTTATCCTGGTCCATCGGGCGATCCTAATCCGGCATGGCTCGCAACGCTACTCCGCCGCCCGGGTGACCTGGATGGCGTTGGGGCCGAAGCGGTCGCGGTGCGGGGCGGTATCGAGCTCCTCCAGCTGGATGGTTCCGTTCAGCACGTCCTGCTTCCACGCCTGATGCGCCGGCTCGTGGCCCTGGAACTCCGGCATGACCTCGCGGGCGAACAGTTCCAGGCTCTCGCAGATATGATCGTGCCGGTTCCGCCCGGCCTGGTTGAGCAGGATGATCTGATCGACATGCGAGGTCTCGAACCGGCGCAGCTTCCGCCGCAAGGTTTCCGGCGAACCGACCAGGCCGCCGGAGATCGCGCGGGCGGCGGCCTCGGGATTGGCGCGCTTCCAGGCATTGTATTCGTCCCAGAGATTGACCGTGCCGGGCCTGGCGCGCTCGCGCCCTTGCGCGGCCCCGTAATAGCGCAGCGCGAACTGGAAGAACGTCACGCCGTCGGCGCGGGCGCGCGCTTCCTCGTCGGTCGGCGCGCACATGAAATAGCTGACCAGCGCGATATTGGGGTTGGTGCGGTGCTCGGTCAGCAATTCCTGGCGCCGCGTGAAGGCATTGTAGTAGGCGTGCACCCAGGCATGGGCCGCGTCGGCCGAGAGGAACTGGAACCCGAGCGCGCCCATTCCGCGCCGCCCGGCCATCTCGATCGTTTCAAGCTGCGAGCACGCCACCCAGAGCGGCGGATGCGGGCGCTGCACCGGCTTGGGCAGCACATTGCGCAGCGGGAAGTCGAAATAGGGGCCGTGATACTCCCAGCCTTCATGGGTGAACATCGGCAGGATGCAGCGCACCGCGTCCTCCCAGACCAGCCGCTTGTCCTCCATCGCGCGATCGAAGCCGCCCAGTTCGGTGATGGATGCACCCTCCCCGATCCCGAACTCCACCCGCCCGTTGCTCACCAGATCGAGACAGGCGATCCGCTCCGCCACGCGCGCCGGATGGTTCGTCGTGAGCTGCACGATGCCGTGTCCCAGCCGGATGCGCTTCGTCCGCTGGCTGGCCGCGCCGAGAAACACCTCCGGCGCCGGGGAGTGGGAGTATTCCTCCAGGAAATGATGCTCGACTTCCCAGGCGTGATCGTAGCCGAGCTTGTCGGCCAGCTCGATCTGGTCGAGCGCGTTCTGATAAAGGCTGCGTTCGTCGTCCGCGCCCCAGGGGCGCGGCAATTGCAGCTCGTAGAAGATGCCGAATTTCATTGCGTTTCCTCGCCCGGCCGATGCGTCCTACCCAACGGTAGCCCGGTCCGCCGCGCTGGGCCAGGGGGCGTTGATCAGGGGGCGCCGACCAGGGGGCGCAGATAAGGGGGCGCCGACCAGGGGGCGCAGATAAGGGGGCGCCGATCAGGGTTCGGACGGCGCGGCGAAAACGGAACCTGGCAGCACCGCCATCACAAACCCGCCCGGCGTATCCCGCTGTCCGAACGGTCCGGGAACCTTGTGGCTGACTTCGG
>JAKAZN010000310.1 GCA_021815835.1 Pseudomonadota bacterium | reverse complement strand
GTTCTGCTCGGGTCGGCCTCGGTCGCGCTCGCGGCGATGCCCAAGGATACCGGTGGTACGCCCGGCAATGGTTCGGCGCAGACCAATGGAATGAAGTCCTATGGCGGCTCGCCGGGCAACGGCTCGGCGACGACCAACGGGATGAAGTCCTACGGTGGTTCACCCGGCAACGGTTCGGCCAAGAAGAAGGCCGCGCACTGATCGTCGGCGGCGGGCCGGATCGGTCCGGTCCGCCGCCGGTTTTTCTACGGAGGCGTGATGCGCCGCATTGGCCTGTTGTTGCTGTGCCTGGCACTGACGACGTTGCGTCCCCCGCCCGCGCTGGCCGGGGATAGTTCCCCCGCACGCTCCTGGGCCGCGATCGCGCGTCAGGTGGTTCCGGCGGTGGTCAACATCACCTCGCTGGTGATCCACAAGCACGGCAAAGGCGCCGGCGTGGGGGAGCGCGAGGAATTTGTCGGCTCCGGCTTCATCGTCGCGCCGTCCGGCCTGATCCTGACCAACAAGCACGTGATCGCCGGGGCGTTCCGCATCACGGTCACCCTGCATGACGGCGCCGAGGTGCCGGCGCATCTGGTCGCCGCGGCGTCGCTGGTGGATCTCGCGGTGCTGAAAATCGATGTCGGGCATCCGCTTCCGGTGCTGAAACTCGCCGGGCCCGATCCGGTGCGGCCGGGCGATCCGGTGCTGGCGGTCGGCAATCCGCTGGGCGTCGGCACCTCGCTCAGCGCCGGCATCGTCAGCGGCGTGAACCGCAGCCTGATGATGTCGCCGTTCGACGATTACGTTCAGACCGACGCCGCGATCAACCACGGCAATTCGGGTGGGCCGTTGATCGACGCCAAGGGCGAGGTCGTTGGGGTCGATACCATTCTCCTGACCAACCATGCGGGGGAAGGATCGAACGGCCTGGGCTTCGCCATTTCGGCGACGGTGGCGCGCTATGTGCTGCATCACCTGATCGATCCGAAGGCTGCCCCGATCGGCTGGATCGGCGTCAGCGCCCAGGATGTCACGCCCGATCTGGCGCGCGGCTTCGGGCTGGACACGCCGCGGGGGTTCCTGGTCACCGGGGTCGATCCCGGCAGCCCGGCCGCGCGCGCCGGCGTCCACTCGGGTGACGTGATCCTGCGCTACGGCTTCGCCAAGCCGGACAGCGCGCGGGCGCTGATGCGGGTGATCGGGCTGATGCCGCTTGGCTCGCCGGTTCCGGTCACGCTGTGGGACGCCGGAAAAACCCGCACTGTGCCGATCAAGACGATCGCATGGCCGCATCTGATGGAGGCGCGCGGGACCATGCTGCCGGCGCCGGGCGCGAAACCGCCGCTGCCCGCGCCCGGCCTTGGGTTGCTGCTGGCGCGGATCAGCGGCGCGGCGCGCAAGGAATATGGGATCGGGCCGGAGCAGGGCCTGTTGGTCGTCGCTGTGGACAAGGATTCCGAGGCCTATGTGCGCGGCATCACGGTGGGCACCGTGATCGAGAAAGTCGCGGGGCAACGGGTGACGGAGCCCTTCGCGGCGTATCGGTTAATCGAGGCGTTGGGGCGGACGCACCGGTTCATCCCGGTCCTGGCGCGCTGGTCGGACGGGGCGCGCTGGGTTGCGCTGCGTCCGGGGTATCAGGAACCGGCGCCGGCGGAGGCCGCCGCCGCGCCCTCGGCGGGGAAACAGGTGGCGCCGGCCAGCGCGCGGATCTCGGGCAAGCCGGAGTAGATTTTTTCGCGGTCATCGGGTAATACCCGGGAAGGGAGAAATTTCTTTCCCCATTGCCGTAAGGACCCGCCATGGCCGCCGACCGCGATCTGGACCGCGTCGATCGCGAAATCCTGCGCCTGATTGCCGTCGATGCCTCGCTGTCGCTGGCCGATATCGCCGACAAGGTCGGCTTGACCCCCACGCCGTGCTGGAAGCGCATCCGGCGCATGGAGCAGGACGGGATCATCCTGGGCCGCGTCGCGCGGCTGGATGCCGCCAAGCTTGGTCTCGGCGTTTCCGTGTTCGTGGCGGTGGAGACGTCGGACCACTCGGCCGAGTGGCTGGCACGCTTCGCCGCGGTGATCGACGGCACGCCGGAGATTGTCGATGCCTGGCGGATGAGCGGGGATGTGGATTACCTGCTGCACGTGGTGGTGCCGGACATCGCCGCCTATGACGGGTTCTACCGCAAGCTGATCGGCCAGCTGCCGCTGCGCAATGTCACCAGCCGTTTCGCGATGGAGCGGATGAAGGCCGCGGCGCTGCCGGTGTGAGGCGGGCGCCGGCCGCGCGGTGCTTGCTGTCCTTCCGTGCGCGCCCTCGTTATGGCCGGGCTTGACCCGGCCATCTGCGCACGGACGATCGGGGGCGGATAGCCGGCTCATGTGTGGACGGCCATGACGGGAAGGGTTCAAGTCTGGCAGTACGCCAGCCTTTCGGCGGGTTGGCATGACACCAGCTATCGGAATCGCCTTCTCATAGGGGGGGCAAGGAATCGCGGGCGAAGTACGATTCGGTACGTCCGTTCAACGACTTGCGCGCCTTACACCGCCAGCGGACCGTCCGATTTCACCTCGTTCAGCACGAAGAAGGTGCGCACCTGGCGCACCCCGGGCAGGGCCAGGATATGGGCGCTGTGGAAGCGGGCGAAGCTGGCGATGTCGTCCACCCGGATGCGCAGGAAATAATCCACCTCGCCGGCGACCAAATGGCAGTCCAGGATTTGCGGCAGGGCGCGCACCGCGGCCTCGAACGCGGCGAAGCTGTCGGTGGTGGAGCGGTCGAGCACCACGCCCACCAGCACCAGGCTCGGCTGGCCGAGGGCCGCGGGGTCCAGGACCGCGCGCACGCCGCGGATGACGCCGGTGGCGAACAGGCGGCGGGTGCGGGTCCAGGTGGCGGATTCGCTCAGATGGACTCGGCGGGCGAGGTCCTTGTTGGACAGCCGCCCGTCGGCCTGCAGGGCGCGCAGGATGCGGCGGTCGGCGGCGTCCAGGGTGGGCGGAGATTCTTCGGCCATGCCGACCGATTATACATAAATCCGCGGCTGAATAACCCTGATACGGACACCGCTCCTACATGGATGCGGAAATGCAGAAGCACCTTCCGGTCGATTTTACCTATCCTGCGGCCCTTCCCCAGCCTCGGACCCGGCCCATGACCCTCGACCTCGACTCACGCTTCCCCCGCATCTCGCTAGGGTTCTTCCCCTCGCCGCTGCATCGGCTGGACCGGCTTTCCCACCTGCTCGGGATCGAGCTCTGGGCCAAGCGCGATGACGCGGCCTCGGGCCTCGCGTTCGGCGGCAACAAGATCCGCAAGCTGGAATATCTGGCCGCCGCCGCGGTCGCGCAGGGCTGCGACACCTTGGTCTCGATCGGCAATATCCAGTCCAACCATACCCGCCAGGTGGCCGCGGTCGCCGCCAAGCTCGGGATGCGCTGCCGGCTGGTGCAGGAGGAATGGACCCGCTGGGACGATCCCGCCTACGCCCAGGTGGGCAATATCCTGCTCTCCCGCCTGATGGGGGCGGAGACGGTGCTGGACGGGGCCGGCTACTCCACCGCCGAGAAGGACACTTGGCATCGGGCGCTGGAGGCAGTGCGCCGCGACGGCGGCCGGCCCTATGCGATCCCGGCCGGGGCGTCCGACCATAAGCTCGGCGGCCTGGGCTATGTGCGCTTCGCCGGCGAGCTTGCGGCGCAGGAGGCTGCTGGGGGGATGTTCTTCGATACCGTGATCACCGCGACCTGCACCGGATCGACTCAGGCCGGCATGGTGGTGGGCTTCGCCGCCCAGGACCGCGCGCGCCGCGTGATCGGGATCGATACCGCGGCCGATGCGGCGATGACGCGCGCGGCGGTGACGCGCATCGCCGCGGCCACGGCGGAGCTGGTGGGCCTGGGCCGCGCCGTGCGCGCCGAGGAGATCGTCATC
>JAKAZN010000309.1 GCA_021815835.1 Pseudomonadota bacterium | reverse complement strand
CGCCCGCGCGCTGCGCTCGGAACGCGCCCGCGAGATGCTGGCGCGGCTGCTGCCCGCGCTGCTGTCGGAGCTCGGCCGCCAGCCGCAGCCGGACGCCGCCTTCGCCCGGTTCGACGCGCTGCTCGCACGCCTGCCCGCCGGCGTGCCGCTGCTGGCGCTGTTCGAGCGCCATCCGGCGCTGATCGAACGGCTCGCGGCGATCCTGGGCGCGGCCCCCTCGCTCGCGGAATACCTCGCCGCCCATCCCGGCGCGCTCGATGCCCTGCTCGGCGCCGAGGAAACGTCTTTCGATCCCGCCCGCCTCCTGCGCGCGCGCCTGGCCGATGCCCCAACGCTGGAGGACGCGATCGCGGTGGTGCGCCGGACGGTGCGGGAGGAGGATTTCGCGATCTCGGCAGCGACCCTGGAAGCGCGGATCGACGCGGACGAAGCCGGGCTGCGCCGCACCGCGCTGGCCGACGCCGCGCTGGCGGCGCTGCTGGAGCCGGTGGCCGAGGATTTCGCCGCGCGCTACGGGCGGGTGCGCGGCGGCGCGATGGCGGTCGTGGTGCTGGGCAAGGCGGGCGGGCGGGAGATGATGGCCGGCTCCGATCTCGACCTGATGCTGATCTACGACCATCCCGAGCGCGTCACGGAATCCTCCGGCGGGCCGCGCGCGCTGCCAGCGGGGCAGTACTTCATTCGTCTCGCGCACGCCTATGTGGCGGCGCTGACGGCGCCGGGGGCGGATGGGCAGCTCTATGCGGTGGACATGCGGCTGCGGCCGTCGGGCAACAAAGGTCCCGTCGCCGTCTCGCTGCCCGGGTTCCGGCGCTACCACGCGGAGGCGGCGTGGACCTGGGAGCGGATGGCGCTCACCCGCGCGCGTGTCGTGGCCGGCCCCGTAGGGCTGCGCCAGCGGGTGGCGGCGGCGATCGCCGCGGCGCTGGCGGGCGCGGGGCCGGCGGAGCGGGTGCGCGCCGACGCCGCGGCGATGCGGGCGCGGCTGGCGCGCGACCTGCCGCCCTCCGGCCCCTGGGACGTGAAGCTGCGCGCGGGCGGACAGATCGAGGTGGAGTTCATCGCCCAGGCCCTGCAACTGATCGCCGCGCCGACGCAACCCGAACTCTGCCACCCGAGCACGCGGGAGGCACTGCGGCGCCTTGCCGGGGCGGGGCGGCTTGGCGCGGCGGAGGCGGCGATGCTGATCCGGGCCGACAAGCTGTGGCGCACGGTGCAGGGGATGCTGCGGATCACGCTGGGCCGTGCGCCGCCGGACATCCTGCCCGAAGCCTCCGCCCGCGCGTTGCTTCGCGCCGCTTCGCCTCTCCCGCTTGCGGGCTTGGGCCGCGAAGCGGACCAAGGCGGCGGGCAACGCCCGCCGGGTGAGGGCGGGGCGGGCCGGGCGCGACCCTCACCCGGTTCGCTGCGCGAACCGACCTCTCCCGCCAGCGGGAGAGGCGAAGAACCCCCCCTTGACCTTCCCGCCTTCCGCGCCAGTCTGGACGCCATGGCACACGAGGTGCGCGCCCTGTTCGCGCGCCTGATCGGGGAGATCGCAGCATGACCGTGGCGGAAGGCGACATCGCGCCGGCCTTCGAAATGCCGGCCACCGGCGGACGCTCGGTCAGCCTGGCGGCGCTGAAAGGCCGCCCCGTCGTGCTCTATTTCTACCCCAAGGCCGACACGCCCGGCTGCACCAAGGAAGCCTGCGCGTTCCAGGAAGCCCTGCCCGCGCTGGGCAAGCTCGGCGTGGAGGTGATCGGCGTGTCCCGGGACAAAATGCCGGCGCTGGAGAAATTCGCCAAGAAATACAGCCTGAGCTTTCCCCTGGCCTCGGACGGCGCCAGCGTGTCGGATGCCTATGGGACCTGGGTGGAGAAATCCATGTACGGGCGCAAGTACATGGGGATGGAGCGCAGCACCTTCCTGATCGGCCGGGACGGCAAGGTCGCGAAGGCGTGGCGCAAGGTCAGCGTGACCGGCCACGCCCAGGCGGTGGCGGCGGCGGTGGCGGCGCTGGGGTAGGGCGGCCGTTCCCCCCGGCCTTACCCCCCGACCCCGCGCCACACCATCCCCTCGCGATTGACAGTCGCGCGGTAGCGTGGGACCCCGACGCCGATTGCATCGGGGGTTGGGAGGTTCGCGTGCGTTTTCCGTTGTTCCCGCGCCCGTTTCGGGCCTTTCTGCTGATTGCGGCGCTGGGCGGATGCAGCGTGTTCGTGCCGCCGGCGCAGGTGCGCGGCAATCGCGTCGATCCGGCGGAGTTGCAGCGTCTGCATCCGGGCACCACGACCGAGGCGCAGGCGCGGGATTTGCTGGGTTCGCCGACGGCTCAGGGCACGTTCGACCAGAACGACTGGTATTACATCACCGAGACGACACGGCAGACGATCGGCGGCACGCAGGGGATCGAGGATCAGGGCGTCGTGGTTCTGCGCTTCGATGGCGCGGGCATTCTGCGCGGCGTGCACCGGATCGGGCGCAAGCAGGCGCTGTCGGCGCCGATCGTTGCGCGCACGACGCCCTCACCGGGCGGAAGCGCGGGGTTCTTCCAGCAATTGCTGGGCAATGTCGGGCGGATCGGGCCCGATCTTGGTCAGGGCGGCGGCGGCTCGCCGGGTGGCGCGCCGGTGCCGTGATGGCCCGGTGTGGGTTGCGCCGGTGTGCAGCGCTGGCGGTTCTGGTGTTCGCCCTTGCCGGTGCCGGTCCCGGCCCGGCGCCGGCGCCGGTGCGATTGATCGCGCACCAGGCGTTGTACCGGCTGACCCTGGAGGATGGCCGCGGCCAGGTGATCGGCGCGGAGGGCATGATGGGCTACGAGGTGGTGGATGCCTGCCAGGGCTGGCGGGTCCATCAGCGTTTGCAGCTCGCCACGACCAGCACGACCGGGGAGACGAGCCGCCTGGTCTCCGACTACACGACCTGGGAAGCGAAGAACGGAACGCGGCTGCGGTTTCACGTGGTACAGACCGACGATGGAGCGGTGCGAAGCGAATTGACGGGGACCGCCCGGCTGGATCGCCCTGGCGGGCCGGGGGTGGTGGATTACACGACCCCTCGGCGCGAGGTTGCCTTGCCGGCCGGGACGGTTTTTCCGATGGCGCATACCGCGGCGGTGATTGCGGCGGCGGAGGCGGGGCAGCGGTTTTTCACCTTGATGCTGTTCGACGGAACCGGCGCGCATGGGGCCGGGCTCACCAGCATCGTCGGGTTGGATCGGCGGGATCCGCGGCCGGAACCATGGCCGGCGCTGGCGGAGCTGCCGAGCGTGCGGGTGCATATCGCGTTCTTCGGCCATGATCCGCGGCGGATACTGCCGGAATACGAGACCGGCATGCGCTACTGGACCAATGGCGTGGCGGGCGCGCTGCGGATGGATTTCGGCGATTTCGTCGTGGTGGGGAAGCTGGTTGCGTTTCAGCAATTGCCGGATCGGTGCGGCGGGAAGTAGCGGGGCCCGGTCCGCCGTGGCGTCCGGGTCATGCATGGGGGGGACACGATGACAGGGAATATGCCGCGCCGCGCGCACCTGATCGCCGGTGGGTTTCCGCCTGGCTCAGCCGCCGGGCACGATCACGATCATGCGCGTTTGCGGCTGCTGGGGTTGCTGGCCGAGCAGGAGGTTCCGGCCTCGGTGGCCAATGATTTTTCCGACATCGAGAAATGGCTGCCGGTCAGCCGGCTGCTGGTCACCTATGTGGCCGGGCCGTATCCGGACGCGGCGCAATGCCGTGCCATCGCGGCATGGCTGGCGGCGGGCGGTCACTGGCTGGGGTTGCATGGGACCAGCGGCGGGCGGGCGGAGCGGGTG
This sequence comes from Pseudomonadota bacterium, assembly GCA_021815835.1. GTDB lineage: Bacteria > Pseudomonadota > Alphaproteobacteria > Acetobacterales > Acetobacteraceae > JAJZVS01. The sequence continues at coordinate 121 of JAKAZN010000309.1, read as the reverse complement.
GAGGGTTTGCGCCAACGGCGCACAGTGCGGACCGAGCATCATGCGGTGCTGGGGAGCTATTTCCTGACGCACCCGCCGCTGTGCCGGTTTCGGGTCGATGTGACGGAAACCGATCATCCGC
>JAKAZN010000308.1 GCA_021815835.1 Pseudomonadota bacterium | reverse complement strand
CAGTTCGCCTTGGGGAAGATATTCGGTGCTCATCTCGCGTCGTCGTACCGCATCGCGGATCGCCTCCGGTTTTTCGGTTGCCGCGATCGGGGTTCTGGGCGCGCCCGCGCTCGCCGCCGCCGGCAGCTTCACCGCGCCGTCGGGCCTGGCGGCGGGATCGTTCTATCGGCTGGTGTTCGTCACTTCGACGACGATCACGGGAAGCTCGACCACGATCGGCGATTACAATGCCGCCGCGACCGGGGCGGCGGCGCTCAACACCGCATTGCCGGCGACAACCTGGGCCGCGATCGCCAGCACCGCGGCCACCGACGCCGCGACCAATATCGCCTGCGGCGCCGGCTGCGCCGCGGATCCGCTGTTCCTGGTCAACGGGAGCGAGGTCGCGGTCACGCTCGCGGATTTCTTCGCCGGAACGGTCATGAACCCGATCGCCGTCGATGAGGCTGGCACGGTTGTCGCTAATGGTGGAACCCAAGGTCCGTACGTCTGGACCGGCTCGAATGCTGACGGAACCGGAGCCACCGGCGCGGCGCTCGGCACCACGGACCCGGTTACGGGAAATCCGTACTGGACGGGCAATGGCCTGACCACCGGCTTCACGACCTCGCTGAGCACCTCCCTCCTCCCGCTCTATGCCATCAGCGCGCCGATCGAAGTATCCAACGCGCCGGAGCCGGCCAGCTTCCCGCTCCTGCTCGCCGGCACGGTGCTGCTCGGCATCTTCAGGCGCCGGCGCCCGAGCGCCTGAGCCGGTCGCGGCCCAGGGCGCCATGTCCAGCTCCACGCGATGAACATCACCGCCCCGCTCCGCCGCCTCGCCCGGCTCATCCCCGACACGCCGGCGGTCATTCGCGCCGACGATACGGTCCTGACCTACGCGATGCTCGATCGCGCGATTGATCGGGTTGCCGCGCGGACCGCCGCCCATGGCCTGGGTCCCGGCGACCCGATCGGCCTTCCGATCACCGGCCCCGATGAATCGCTCGGCCTGATCCTGGCCCTCGCACTCGCCCGCCGCGGCATCGCCAGCGCCGACCCCGCGCTGCCGGCCCGCCGGCGGATCGTCGCCGGGCCCACGCCGGATCCCGACGCGTTCGATCTGAATACCCTGTGCGATCCCGCCACCGAGGCCGCGCCCGAAGTGCCGATCGACCCTGACCCGGCGGCGCTGTTTCGGGTGTTCGCCTCCTCCGGGACCACCGGACGACCGAAGCCGGTCGCGATCAGCCACGGGCTGGTGGCACGGCGGGTCTTCGCCAACATCCTCGCCCCCGGCGGACCCGACCCTTGCGCGCGCATCGTCGCGCTCGATCTCGGCATCGTCTGGGGCTTCACCGCCGTGCTGCGTACGCTGTGGCAGGGCGGCACCCTGGTGCTGACCAACCCGCGCGAGGCGGTCACCCGCATCCCACGCCACCGCGTGCGCACGATCGTCACCTCGCCCAGCGGCCTGCGCGCGCTGCTCGACGCGCTGCCGCCGGAGAGCCGTCCGTTCCCCGGGCTCGAGACCATCGAAATCGGTGGCAGCGCCCTGCCGGGGCCGTTGCGGGACGCCGCGATCGCCCGGCTCTGCCCCGGCCTGATCAGCCATCTTGGCTCGACCGAGGCTGGCGGCATCGCCTCGACCCCGATCGCCGCCCTCGGTAGCCGTCCCGGCGCGATCGGGTTCGTCAATCCGGATGTCACCGTCGAAGTGGTCGATCCGGACCATCGTCCGCTGCCCCCGGGCACCGAGGGGATGCTGCGCGTGGGCGGTCCGCTGGTGGTCGCGGGCTACGAGGGCGCGGCGGAGGCGACCGCGGCCAGCTTCCGCGACGGCTGGTTCTATCCGGGCGATCTCGGCACCGTCTGGGCGGACGGGATGCTGTGCCTGGCCGGCCGCGAGAGCGACGTGATCAATTGCGGCGGGGTGAAGATCAGCACGAACGCGGTGGAGGCGGTGCTGCTGAGCCTGCCCGGCGTCTCCGACGCCGCCGCGTTCGGGGTGCCGGATGCGGTCGGCCTGATCCAGCTCTGGGCGGCCATCGTCGCCCCGGGCCCGATCGGCGCGGCGGAGCTAAGCCGCTTCTGCGCCGCCCGCCTGCCCGGCCAGGTGCCGCGCATGATCCTCCAGATGAAGGCGCTGCCGCGCAATGCGAACGGCAAGGTCCGCAAGGACCTGCTGGCCGCCTATGCGCGCACGCAAACGCCGCCGCGGGACTGAGGCGGAAGCCGGCTTTTCGGGCGCGAGCTCGCGCCGGTGCGGCCGCCTTCGTGCTCCCCTCCTTGCTCCCTTGGCCGATCCGTGCTTGAAGCCCGCCCTTCCCTGCCGGGGCGCGGCAACGCCCCGGCTATGCCCGGTATTCCCCTCGGTTCCCCCATGGGCCGCGGGGGGGATGCGTGCCCCGGCCGCCCTGGCCGGCGCCGCGGGCCGAACCAGCCGAAGGGAGTTGCCATGCCGCTCTACGAATGCGTGCTCATCGCGCGCAACGACGTCACGCAGCAGCAGGTGGAAGCGGTGGCCGACGACGTCGCCACCCAGCTCGAAGCCGATGGCGGGGCCGTCAGGAAGCGCGAATACTGGGGCCTGCGCAGCCTGGCCTACCGGATCAAGAAGAACCGGAAGGGCCATTACATGCTGCTTGGCCTCGACGCGAAACCGCCCTTCGTGACGGAAATGGAACGCCAGCTGCGCCTCAACGAGGACATCCTGCGCTTCCTGACCCTGCGCGTCGAAACCATCGACGAGGCCCAGTCGGCGATCCTCGCGCGCAAATCCGACGAGCGCGAGCGCAGCTTCCGCGGCCCGCGCGCGCCCACCCGCCTCGATGGCGGCCGCCGTCGCAGCTTCGACGACCGCGAAGAGTTCCGCGCCCGCGACGATGGGCGCGAGGATTCGCGCGAGCCGGTCGAGGAATAGGCGAGCCAGGGAACCAGAACCATGTCCGACAGCACCGATATCAATCCCGCCGCCCGCCGCTCCGCCGTGGGCGCCCGCCGGCCGTTCTACCGCCGGCGCAAATCCTGCCCGTTCTCCGGCCCCAACGCGCCGAAGATCGACTACAAGGACGTGCGCCTGCTTTCGCGCTTCCTGTCCGAGCGCGGCAAGATCGTGCCGTCCCGCATCACCGCGGTGTCGGGCAAGAAGCAGCGGGAACTGGCGCTTGCGATCAAGCGCGCCCGCTTCCTCGCCCTGCTCCCCTACATCCTGACCTGAGGAGCGCATCATGCCGGCCGTCGAACTGATCCTGCTCCAGCGGGTGGAAAACCTGGGGCAGATGGGCGAGATCGTGAAGGTCAAGCCCGGATACGCGCGCAACTACCTGCTGCCGCAGCTGAAGGCGATCCGCGCGAGCAAATCGAACCGCGAGCGCTTCGAGCAGCAGCGCGCGCAGCTCGAGGCGCAGAACATCAAGCGCCGCGAGGAGGCCGAGCGGGTCGCCGAGCGCGTGGTCGGCATCTCCGTCGTGGTGATCCGCCAGGCCGGCGAATCGGGCAGCCTCTATGGCTCGGTCTCGGCGCGCGACATCGCCGAGGCGACCACGGCGGCAGGGCTTTCCGTCACCCGCGACCAGGTGGTGCTGGGCCATCCGATCAAGCTGCTCGGGCTCGCCCAGGTGCGCGTCGTGCTGCACCCGGAGGTGTCCATCCCCGTCACCGTCAACGTCGCCCGCAGCGCCGAGGAAGCCGAACGCCAGGCCCGCGGCGAGCGCGCGGTTGCGGTGGAGGAGGCGGACGAACAACCCGAGATCGACGCCGCCGCCATGTTCGAGCCGGGGGCGGAACAGCCGGAAGCCTGATCCCGCGCCGCGCGCGCCGTCCCGCCCGGGGGTGGGATGGCGCCGCGGGGACGGCGCCGATGGCCGCTTGTTCATCCGGCCGACCTTGCCCGGTCATGCGGGACCGGCCATGCTCCCGCAGTGTCAAAAACTTG
>JAKAZN010000307.1 GCA_021815835.1 Pseudomonadota bacterium | reverse complement strand
AGCCGCTTCTGGCGCGGCCCGATCCTTCCGATCCGGGGCGGTTCCAGATCATCGCCGGCGAGCGCCGTTGGCGGGCCGCGGGGCTCGCCGGGCTGCACGAGGTGCCCGTGCTGGTCCGCAGCCTCGGCGACGGGGACGCGATGGCGGCAGCGCTGGTGGAAAACCTCCAGCGCCAGGACCTCAATCCCCTGGAAGAGGCCGAGGGGTATCTGCGCCTGGTGGAGGAATTCGGGCTGACGCAGGAGACTTTGGCGCTCGCGGTGGGGAAATCGCGCGGGCATGTGAGCAATATGATGCGGCTGTCGGGGCTTTCGGCGCCGGTGCGGGATGCCTTGCGGGCGGGAACGATCACGGCGGGGCACGCGCGGGCGCTGATCGGGCATCGGTCGCCGGAGACGGTGCTGGCCTTTGTGATCGAACATGGACTGTCCGTGCGGCAAACGGAGGAGGCGGCGGCGCGGCTGGCCTCGGGGGTGGCGGCGCCGAAACGGACGCCGCCGGCGGCGCGGCAGGATCCGGATGTGGCGGCGCTGGAGCGGGACTTGTCGGAGCGGTTGGGATTGCGGGTGGATCTGGTTGCGCACGGGAAGGGGGGGGTGGTGCGGATACGGTATGCGGATCTGGATCAGTTGGATGGGCTGATTGCGGTGTTGCGGGGGTGACGGGCCGATCGCGGCGGTATCCGCCGCGGCGGGCCTGAGATCGGTTCAGCGCGGGAGCGGGCGCTTGGGCGGAAGGCGCGGCGCAGGCCGCGGCGATCCTCACGCAGACCAAACGGCTGCCGGCGATCACGGCCTCGCGCCCCTACACCACCCCCGCCCGCCGCAAAGCCGCGATGCGCGCGGAATCGTAGCCCAGGCCCGTCAGCACCTGCTCCGTATCCGCCCCCAGCGCCGGCGCCGCCTGGCGCGGCGGCTCGGTCCCCGGCAGACGGAACGCTGGCGGAACCATGCGAAAATCGGCACGGTCCGGGTGATCGTAGCGCCAGAGACGATCTTCCTCCGTCACGAACGGGGTACTCAGCGCCTGGGCCAGGTCGTGCACGGGCGCGGCCGGCACCTTGCCCGCGAAAACCTCCATCCAGGCGGCCGTCGCGCGCGCGGACAGGGAAGCGTCCAGCAGCGCTGTCAGCGCCGCGCGATGCACCAGCCGATCGGGGAAGGTCGCGAAGCGCGGATCGGAGGCAAGCTCCGGTCGCTCGATCGCCGCGCACAGCGCCGGCCAGAACTTGGCCTTGTTGCACATGATGAAAATCCAGCCGTCGGCCGTGCGATAGAGCTGGCTCGGCACCTGGGATGGATGCGCGGACCGAGGCTCGCGTCCCTGCGCGTGGCCCTCGTTCAGATACCAGGTCGCCAGATACGTCAGGTTCGCCAACGCCGTGTCGAACAGGCTGACATCCACATCCCGCCCCACGCCCGTCGCGCGCGCCGACATCACGCCGGCGAGCAGCGCCATCGCGGCATAGACCCCGGCGGTGAAATCCACGATCGACAGGCCGAACCGCGCCGGCGGGCCGTCGGGTTCGCCGGTGAGCGAGAGGTACCCCGCCTCCGCCTGCATCAGATAATCGTAGCCGGGCCAGGCGGCGCGCGAGCCTTCGCGGCCATAGGCGGACAGATGCGCGCAGACGATGCGCGGGTTGGCGTCCTTCAGCGCATCATACGTCACGCCGAGCCGGGCCGGTTGATCGCCGCGCAGATTGTCCAACACCGCATCCGCCGAGCTCACCAGATCGGCCAACACCGCCCGCGCCCCGTCCGCGCGCAGATTGAGCGTGACGGAGCGTTTATTGCGGTTGAATGCCTGGAAAAAATGGCTGTCGCCGGGGCCGAGGAAATGCGGCCCCACGCCCCGGCTGACATCGCCGCCTTCCGCCGGATTCTCGATCTTGATGATCTCCGCGCCCATGTCGGCGAGCTGCATGGAGCCGAACGGACCGGCGCCGTATTGCTCGACCGCGATCACGCGCATCCCGGCGAGTGGCAACATCATGCGGGGTTCCGTTCGATGAGTTGGCGGGCGATAATCAGGCGCTGCAATTCGTTCGTGCCCTCGCCGATCACCAGCAAGGGCGCGTCGCGATAGAGGCGCTCGACGGGAAATTCCGTGGAATAGCCGTAGCCGCCATGGACGCGCATCGCTTCGGTCGCGTTTTCCAGCGCGGCCTCGGTGGCGAACAGCTTCGCCATGCCGGCTTCCATGTCGCAGCGCGCGCCGCGGTCGTACATCCCGGCGGCGCGGCCGACCAGCAGACGCGCGGCTTCGGTGCGCGTGGCCATGTCGGCCAGTTTCAGCGCGATCGCCTGGTGCTGCGCGATCGGCTTGCCGAAGGTCTTGCGAAGCTGCGCGTAGCGCACCGATTGATCGAGCGCGGCCTGGGCGATCCCGACGCCACGCGCCGCGACGTTGATCCGCCCGAGCTCCAGGCCGGACAGCGCGTGCTTCAGGCCCAGCCCCTCCACCCCGCCGATCAGCCGGTCCACCGGCACGCGGTAGTCCTGGAACACCAGTTCGGCGCTGTCGATTCCCTTGTAGCCCAGCTTCTCCAGCTTGCGGCTGACGGTGAAGCCGGGGCCTTTCTCCGCCAGCAGCAGACTCATGCCGCGATGACGGGGGGCCGCGTCCGGGTCCGTCTTCACCAGCAGCGCGAAGCAGGAGCCGTGGATGCCGTTGCTGATCCAGGTCTTGGTGCCGTTGACGACGTAATGATCGCCGTCGCGGCGGGCTGACGTGCGGATCGCCTGCAGATCGGTGCCGCAATCGGGTTCCGTCAGCGCCAGGCCGCCGCGGATTTCTCCGGACGCGAACCGCGGCAGGAAGCTGCGCTTCTGCGCCGGGGTACCGTGGCGCTGCACGGCGGCGGCCATGATGAGGTGGGAATTGAAGATGCCCGTGAGCGACATCCATTCCCGCGCGATCCGCTCCACGATCGCGGCATAGGTCGCGCAGGGCAGGCCGAGGCCGCCATACTCGGGATCGATCATCGCGCCGAACAGGCCGAGATCGCGCATCTTGTCCACGATCGCGGCCGGCCAGGTGTCGGCTTTCTCCAGCGCGTGCACATAGGGGATCACGTCGCGGCGGAGAAACGCCTCGATGCTGTCCAGGATCGCGTGTTCGTCGTTCATGCGCCCCCCCGCTGGTCCATCACCCGCCGCGCCTTGCCGATGGAGCGTTCGATGACCCCGGGCGGTTCCACGGCGATCCGCACGCTGAGGCCGACCGTGTCCTTGATGCGCTTGGCCACCGCGTGCGCCTCCCGCTCCAGCCGGTCGGAATCGGTGATGTGCGGCTGGTGTTCCACCTGCACCGTCACTTCGTCCATCCGCCCGGTGCGGGTCAGCACGATCAGGTAGTGGCCGGTGAGCACGGTGCTGGCGAGCAGATGTTCCTCGATCTGGGTCGGGAACAGGTTGACGCCGCGAACGATCAGCATGTCGTCCGATCGCCCGGTGACCTTCTCCATCCGACGCATGGTCCGCGCGGTGCCGGGCAGCAGGCGCGTGAGATCGCGGGTGCGGTAGCGGATCACCGGCATCGCCTCCTTCGTCAAGGTCGTGAAGACCAGTTCACCGAAGGCGCCGTCGGGCAGGACCTGGCCGGTTTCGGGGTCGATGATCTCGGGGTAGAAATGATCCTCCCAGATCGTCGGACCATCCTTGGTTTCGATGCACTCGTTCGCCACGCCGGGGCCCATCACTTCGGACAGGCCGTAGATATCGACCGCGTCGATGGCGAAACCGGCCTCGATCTCCCGGCGCATCGCGTTGGTCCAGGGTTCCGCGCCGAACACGCCGATCTTCAGGGACGATTCGCGCGGGTCCAGGCCCTGGCGGTGGAATTCGTCCAGGATGGACAGCATGTAGCTTGGCGTGATGGAGATCACGTCGGGGCGGAAATCGGCGATCAGGCGCACCTGGCGTTCGG
>JAKAZN010000306.1 GCA_021815835.1 Pseudomonadota bacterium | reverse complement strand
GCCGGCCGGCTTTACGCCACGCTGCGCGCGCCGGGCCAGCGGCGCGTGACGCTGGACGGCCAGGTGTTCGATCCGCAGGACCGCGCTGCCCGCCTGTATCCCACCCTATTCTGCCGTCGCTGTGGGCAGGAATATCATGCCTGCCTCCTGGCCGAACGCGACGGCCGCCATCTCGTGGTTGCACGTTCGATCGACGAGTCGCCGCTGAATGACGAGGACCGAGCCGACCGCGCCGGCTATCTTGTTCCCGAACCGCAGGACGGGCGGGAATTCCGGTTCGACGGCACGGTCGACGCCTATCCCGAAAGCTGGACGAGCAACGGGCGCATCAAGAGCGACCGGCGGGCGTTCCAGCCGGAGCACCTGACCGTTGCGGCCGATGGCACCATCGGCGCCGACGGTTGCGCGGCGTGGTTCATACCGGGAAAGTTCCGCTTCTGCCTGGCGTGCGGTGACCAGCCGGCCGCCGGCGCGCGCGAGATCAATAAGCTCGCCGGGCTCTCGGCGGAAGGGCGCAGTTCGGCCACCACGCTGCTCGTTTCCAGCGCGCTGCGATGGATGAACCTCCCCGCAAGCCCTCTGCCCACGGATCGGCGCAAGCTGCTCGGTTTCACCGACAATCGCCAGGATGCGGCGCTGCAAGCAGGACACTTCAACGATTTCCAGTTCGTGACGCTGTTGCGCGCGGCGATCCTGCGGGCGGTGACGGCGGCCGGGCCTGACGGGCTGGCTGAGGACGAATTCGGCCGGCGCGTGCAGGCGGCCCTCGGCTTCGTCGCCATCAATCGCAAGCGCCGCGCTGAATGGATGGCGGACCCGAATGCCGTCGGCGTAAGCCAGATCGAGGCCGAGCGCACGCTTGGCCGCGTGCTGACCTATCGGGTGTGGAACGATCAGCGGCGCGGCTGGCGCTTCATCAATCCGAACCTTGAGGAACTGGGCCTGGTCCGCGCCAGCTATGTCGCGCTTGATGAACTGGCTAGCGACGACGCGGCCTTCGTTCACGCGCCGGCCGAGTTGCGCGGCGCCAGCGCCGAGACGCGCCAGAGCGCGTTGCGTATCCTGCTCGACGCGCTGCGGCACGGCCTCGCCATCACGGCGGACGCGCTGGATCAGGGCACGGTGGATGCGATCGCCGATGCGGCGGGGCAGAGCCTGCGCGAGCCGTGGGCAATGTCGCGGCAGGAAAAGCCCCGCACGGCCGCCGCGCTGATCGTCAGAGCGCCGTCGCGCACCGACACGCGCGCCGCCGACGAAACCCTCATCGTACGCGGCGGCCCGCGTAGCCGCCTGGCGCGGGATCTGGGCCGCGCCGAGCTGTGGGGCCAGCGCATCGGCGGGACGGCTTATGTGAATGTGCTGGAAGCCCTGCTGGAAGCCGCCGAGACGTATCAACTGGTGCGGCGCGTGCCGACCCGCTTCGACGTTGAGGGCTGGCGCCTTGCGGCCAATGCGGTGCGACTGCTTCCCGCTGAAGGACGGGTGGACGGTCGTGATCCCAACCCATATTTCGTCGCGCTCTATCGCGCTCTGGCCGACACCCTCGCCGGCGGCGGCGAAGGCCTGTTCGGCATTGAGGCGCGGGCGCACACCGCCCAGGTCGATCAGATGCAGCGGCAATGGCGCGAATGGCGCTTCCGCTGGGGGGCGGACGAGCAGGAAAAGATCGAGAAGGACAAAGACAAGTTGCGTCAGGCACGCGAGCCGATAACGTTCCTGCCCGCGCTCTTCTGTTCTCCGACGATGGAACTGGGGGTCAACATTTCCGCGCTCAACGCCGTCTATCTGCGCAACGTGCCACCGACGCCCGCGAACTACGCGCAGCGATCAGGACGCGCGGGACGGTCGGGACAAGCGGCACTTGTCGTCACCTACTGCGCCGCGCAAAGCCCGCACGATCAGTATTACTTCGCCGATCCGAGCCGCATGGTCAGCGGCATCGTCCGCCCCCCTGCCATCGACGTTGCCAACCGTGATCTGGTGACCGCGCATCTGCACGCGGTCTGGCTTGCCGAAGCCGGCTCGGAACTTCCGCCTGACATCCCTGGCGTTCTCGATCTGGCGCGCGACGGGCTGCCGGTGCGCGACGACATCCTGCAGGTCCTTACTGCCCCTGGCGTCACGGACCGCGCGACGGCGGGGATGGAGCGGCTGCTGACGAGCATCGCTGGGCAACTTCCGCCGGACATCGCGCCCTGGGCGGCGGATCGGCCGGCCTTTGCCCGGATCACTGCCGCCGCCGCCGCGCGGCGCTTCGCGGAGGCGTTCGAACGCTGGCGCCAGCTTTATCAGGGCGCCAGGGCGCAGCTCCTGGAAGCCAACCGGAAGTCCGAGACGCACGGCATCTCCGCCGCCGAACGCAGGGACGCCAAGACCCAGCAGGTGCAGGCGTATGAGCAACTGACGCTGCTGGAACGCGGATCGTCGGATTTCGGTTCGGACTTCAACACCTACCGTTATCTGGCCACCGAAGGCTTCCTGCCAGGCTACAACTTCCCCCGCCTGCCGCTCTATGCCTTCATCCCCGCGACCGGCGGCGGCGGCCCGAAGGCGGCATATCTCCAGCGCGCGCGGTTCCTCGCGATCTCCGAATTCGGTCCGCGTAGCTTGGTCTATCACGAGGGGCGGGCCTATGAGGTGGTGAAAGCGAAGTTGCCGCCTTCGGTGCGTAACCTCGACGGTGGCCGGCTTGTCACCGACACACTCTATATCTGCGACACCTGCGGCGCGGGTCATGGTGAAGGCGAACGCGAGCGGTGCCATGCGTGCGGCGCCCCGATTTCGGACGTGCATCCGGTGCGCAACGTGCTGCGGATCGACAGTGTGGAGACGATTCCCAAGGAACGGATCACCGCCAACGACGAAGACCGGCGGCGCCAGGGGTTCGATATCCAGACGACCTTCGCCTGGCCGCGCCGCGACGGCGCGGTGGATGTGACATCGGCGGTCGCCGCCGATCGGGACGGCGACATCCTGCGTCTCGATTATGCCTCCGGCGCCACGATCAGCCGGCTGAACAAGGGTCTGCGCCGGCGCAAGGTGAAAACCGATCTTGGCTTCGGCATCGACGCCGCTACCGGCCGCTGGATCGGTGGCGCCATCGACGACGACGACGCGGATGCGCCGCCCGACGGGCCGATCAGGCAGCGCGTCGTCCCAATCGTGCAGGATAGCAAGAACGCCGCCCTGTTCCGCCCGACCGACAACGAGCTATCGCCCGAGACCATGACGACGGTTCAGCACGCACTGGCGCGCGGCTTCGAACTGGAGTTCCAGCTTGAGGAAGGCGAGATTCTGACCGAACCCCTGCCCACGCGCGAGAGCCGGCGCGCGATCCTTGCCTATGAAGCCAGCGAGGGCGGGGCGGGCGTGCTCGGCCGACTGACCGGCGAATCGCATGCGCTGGCGCGCGTGGCCAGGATCGCGCTGGAACTCATGCACTATGGCAACATCGACGCGGCCGTCGCCGCGGCCGACCCATCGCTGCTGGCCGACGATCCCGCTGCCGGCTGCGTCAAGGGCTGCTATCGCTGCCTGCTGTCTTACTACAACCAGCCGGATCATGAGCTGATCGACCGCACCGACGAACACGCTCGACGCGTGCTGCTGCGCCTGGCGCGCGGCGCGGTTTCGCCGGTCGCCCGCCCGCAGGGCACCGCGGCGGACGCGGCGTGGATCGCGGCATTCCGAAACTGGCATTGTCCGATGCCGGACGGCGACCCGACCGCGCTGGACGGTGCCGCCTTCCGCTTCCTCTGGCGCGGTCACCGGGTGGCGGCAGCGACCGGGACAGTGGAAGCGGCGGTGCGCGACGCGGCCGAGGCGCAAGGGTATGTCGTTGTCGTCCTGCCGGCTGTCCCCGGCGACGCGCCGCCGCCGGACCTGGCCATCGTTCTCGGGATCGCGACATGAGCGCCAGCTTCTCTCCCGGCGACC
>JAKAZN010000305.1 GCA_021815835.1 Pseudomonadota bacterium | reverse complement strand
CGCCGCCGCGCCGAGCAGGCTCGGCCGATCAGGGTAGGCGCGATCGAGATAGACCGCGATATCCCATGATTCCGGCACGATGTTTTCGCCATCGACCAGCACGGGCACCTTGTCGTGCTTGGCGAAGGCAAGCCGGTCGGTTTCGGTGAAGCGCCAGGGGACGCATTCCGCGTCCAGGCCCTTATGGGCCAGCGCCATGCGCGCGCGCCAGCAGAACGGGCTGAAGCGGCGGGTCGGGTCGGCGCCGGTGAGTTCGTAGAGTTGTCGGGCCATGGGGCGTGGGTCTCCGGACGGGTCAGGCGGTGTGGCGGGCGATCTCGCCCACGCGGTAGCGGGCGAGCACTTCCGGATCGGGATCGCGGCCGAGGCCGGGTCCGTCCGGCACCGTCGCTTCCCCGCCGGGCGCGGTCACCAGATCGTGGTAGGGCGAGGCTTCCAGATCGATGAACAGCCGCTCGAACGGCGCCTCCGGCGCGAGGGTCGCGTTCAGATGCAACGACGCGAGATAGCCCGCGCCGAAATACGCGTTGTGCGGCACCAGCCGCACGCCGGCGGCGCGCGCCAGCGCGGCGATCTCGTGCATCGCCGACGGCCCGCCGATCTTGATGACGCTCGGCTGGGCGATATCGACCGCCCCGGCGGCGAAGGCGGCGTGGAACTCCATCGGTCCGGCCGCGTTCTCTCCGGCCGCGATCGGCACGCCGCCGGACGCGCGCACGCGGGCGAGGCCGGCGAGGTCCTCCGGCGGCCAGACCGGTTCTTCGAGCCAGGTCAGGTCGCAGGGCGCGAGCGCGCGGGCCATCGCGGTGGCTTCGGCCACGGTCCAGGGGCAGTTGGTATCGACCATCAGCCGCGGCTCCGGCCCGAGCGCCTTGCGGGCCGCGGCGACCATCGGCACCGCGATCTCGTGCAGCTTGATATCGCGATAGCCGCGCGCGGCGGCGCGCTCGGCCGCGGCGGCGACCAGATCGGGCGCGCCGTAGCGCAGCAGGCTGGCATAGGCGCGCAGCTTGCTGGGCGGTGTGGCGCCCCAGAGCCGCCACAGCGGCAGGCCGGCGGCCTTGCCCGCGATATCCCAGAGCGCGATGTCCAGCGCCGACAGCGCGTAGAGATGCGGGCCATTGCGCCCGAACAGATGCAGCGTCTTCGCCAGCCGCGCGCGCAGCCCGGCGATGTCGCGCGCGTCCTGGCCCAGCAGCAGGGGTGCGAGCTGCGTGTCCAGCACCGTGCGGGTGGCCGGGACGCAGGCATGGCCGAAGCCCTCGCCCCAGCCCTCGATCCCGGCATCGGTGACGATGCGCAGCCAGAGCGTGTTCATCGCCTGCCAGCCGACGCCGCCGAAGGCGACCGGCTTGGCACCCATGTCGAACGGGATGCGGGTGAGGGAGGTTTCGATCGCGACGATTTTCATGGCGCTCAGCCCCAGCGCCGGCGCAGGCGCGGCAGGATGTGCTCGCCATAGAGGCGCAGGAACCGGGCCTGGTCGGGGCCGGGGGCGTGGAACACCAGATGGCGGAAGCCAAGCTCCACGTAGGGGGCGATCTTCTCGATATGCTCGTCGGGATCGGAGGAGACGATCCAGCGGCTGGCGGCGCGTTCCACCGGCAGCGCCGCGGCCAGGCGTTCCATCTCCAGCGGGCTGTGGACGGAGATTTTCTCCTCCGGCGACAGCGCGAGCGCGGCCCAGTGGCTGGTGTCGTGCAGCGCGCGGGCGGGGTCGGTATCGAAGGAGACCTTCATCTCGATCAGCCGGTCGTAGCCGGCGGGATCGCGGCCTGAGGCGGTCAGGCCCTCGGCGACATTGGGCAGCAGGGTTTCGGTGTAGAGGGCGGGGGATTTGCCGCTGGTGCAGATGAAACCGTCGCCCTGGCGGCCGGCGTATTTGGCGACCAGCGCGCCGGCGGCGGCGACGTAGATGGGGATTTCCTGAGCCGGGCGGTCGTAGATGGTGGCATCGCGGGTGCGGTAGTACTGGCCCTCGAAGGTCAGGTTTTCCTCCCGCCACAGCCGGCGGATCAGGGTGACGGCCTCGCGCAGCCGGGCGAAGCGTTCCTTGAAATCGGGCCACTCCATGCCGGTGGAGGGCACCTCGTTCAGGGATTCGCCGGTGCCGATCCCCAGGATGACGCGGCCGGGGAACATCGATCCGAGCGTGCCGAAAGCCTGGGCCACGACCGAGGGGTGATAGCGGAAGGTGGGCGTCAGGACGGACGTGCCCATCGCGATCCGCTGCGTGCGCGCGCCCAGCGCGCCGAGCCAGACCAGCGCGGAAGGGGCGTGGCCGTCGGTGTGCTTCCAGGGCTGGAAATGATCGCTGACGAAGACGGAATCGAAGCCCGATTGCTCGGCGAGGGTGGAGAAGTCGAGCAACTGGGCGGGGGCGAATTGTTCGGCCGAGGCTTTGTATCCGAGCTTGAGCATGGGGAGATCCTTTGGGGGGGAGGGACCCTCACCCGGCGCGATTTGCGCGCCGACCTCTCCCGCCTTGCGGGAGAGGTGATGTTTTAGCGGGTCATTTCCAGCAGGTCGGTCACGACGCGTTCCAGGTCCTTCAGGGTAGAGCAGGCGCGCAGCATCTGGCAATGCGGCGCGTAGCGGAACATGTCCGAATCGCCCGTGCCCCAGGCGGCGCGGTATTCGGGGTTGAGCCACACCACGCGCTTGGCGCGGGTGGAGATGCGTTGCAGGATGTCCACGCGCGGATCGGTGCGGTTGCCGCGCGCGTCGCCCAGGATCAGCACCGTCGTCTTGCGATCGACGATGCTCATCCACCCGTCCTCGAAATCGGCCAGGGAATTGCCGTAATTCGACGAGCCGAAGCCGATGCGCGACATGATCGTGGCAATCGCGGTCTCGATCGGTTCGGCTTCCAGGATGTCGCTCACCTCGATCAGGGATCCGGCGAAGGCGAAGCTGCGGATATCGGCCAGCGCCTCGTTCAGCGCGTAGAGGAACATCAACAGGAATTGCGCCATCGCCGCGACCGAACCCGACACGTCGCACAACACGACGACGCGCGGCTTCTCGATGCGCTTTTCCTTCCAGGCGGTGATGAACGGGATGCCGCCCCAGCCCATGTTGCGCCGCATGGTGCGGCGGATGTCGAGTTGCCCGCGCAGCCGCCGCCGGCGCGGCCGCGCGTAGCGGGCAGCGAGCTTCTTGGCGATCGCGCGCACCAGGATGCGCATCCGCTCGTAGTCGCGGCGATCGAGATTCGACAGGCGCGTGGATTTCAGGAGTTCCTCTCGGAATTCCTCGGTCTCCTCGCGCGCGAACAAAAGCAGGTTGCGTTCGACGAAATCGCGCACCTGGCCGCGCAGCGCGGACACCGCGTCTTCGAGCCGCGCCGCTTCCGGACTGCCCGCTTCCTCCAGGGTCGCGATCTCGTGTTCCAACGCGCGCAATCCCATCAGGTCCAGCACGCGGCGGGCGTAGAGATTGCGCTGGGTGAAGAAGCGGATATTCGGCAAGCCGGCGGCTTCCCCCGCAAGTTCCATGGACGCGGCCAGCGCCGCCGCGTCGCCGGAGCGCAGCATCTGGGCGAGGCCGCCCGAAATCTCGCCTTCGACATCGGGCGCGGCGGCCTCCGGGGTGGGCTCGTCGGCGAGGTCAAGGTCATCGCGCTTGAAGTAGAGATCGAAACATTCCGCCAGCGCCGCTTTCTCCTCCGGCGTCTTGGCCAGCACCAGCCCCAGCGTGTCGCGCAGCACGGCCCGATCCGCGTAGCCGACCACGCCCACCGCGCGCACCGCCTCGATGCTTTCGGCCGGAGAGATGCGAACCCCCGCGCCGCGGGCAGCGGCAAAAAATCGGCGCAACGGTTCGGTGGTGGACGGCGGTTCGGCCATGGCCGGTGTTTCCGCCTACCCGCGTGCCTTGGCGGCAAGCTCACCCAGCTGGCGGGAGGCAGCCTCGATGTCGGTTTCGAATTTCAGG
>JAKAZN010000304.1 GCA_021815835.1 Pseudomonadota bacterium | reverse complement strand
CGACCGCCGAGCCAACCCGCCGCCTGCTCGCCACGCTCACCCTGGTCCCGCCCGCGCTCACCCTGATCGGCGGGCTGGCGCTGCGCACCCGCATCACCTCGGAGATGATGGTCGGGGCCTTCCCGCTCCTGCCGCTGTTGGCGATCGAGATCGCGCGCCCGCGCGAGATCGGCCGTCTGGCCCGCATCGCCACGCGGCTTGCGGTCGTGGTCTCGCTCGGCGCGCTGGCCACCGCGCCCGGCTTCGCGTGGTGGCGCACCTGGCGCTCACCCGCGGCGATGAAGGTGCAGCCGTTCCAGGAGGTCGCACGCGCGGCAACGCGCATCTGGCACAAGGCCACCGGCTTGCCGCTGGCCTATGTCGCCGGCTCGGATTGGTATGAGAACGAGACGGCGTTCTACAGCACCGACCGCCCGCACACGTTCGAGCATTTCGATTACAACGAGAACCTCTGGGTCAAGCCGGCCGACATCGCGCGCCATGGGCTGCTGTCGATCTGCATCGCGACCGACGCGCTTTGCCTGAACCGCACCGCCCGCTTCGCCACCCCGCAATCGACGCGGACCGAGCTTACCCTGGCCCACGGCTTCTGGGGCCATCGGGCGCGCCCGGTCCCGTTCGTCGTGACGGTCATCCCGCCGCGACCTTGACGCAGGCGACTACGCCGCGCGTTTCGCCAGCGCGCCCTGCGCGATCAGCGTCTCGGCGATCTGCACCGCGTTCAACGCCGCGCCCTTGCGCAGATTATCCGCCACGCACCAGAACGACAGGCCATGCGGCACGGTCGGGTCCTTGCGGATGCGGCTGACATAGACCGCGTCTTCCCCCGCCGCCTCCAGCGGGGTGATATAGCCGCCGTCCTCGCGCGTATCGAACACCGCGACGCCGGGCGCGTCGCGCAACGCGGCGCGCGCCTCGTTCACCGTGATCGGGCGCTCGCACTCGATCGTGATGGCCTCGCCATGGCTGATGAAGACCGGCACGCGCACGCAGGTGGCGAACACGGCGATGTCGGGGTCGAGGATCTTCTTTGTCTCGACGACCATCTTCCATTCTTCCTTGGTCGAGCCGTCATCCATGAACTTGTCGATATGCGGGATGCAGTTGAAGGCGATCTCCTTCGTGAACTGCTGCGGTGTGGACGAATCGTGGACGAACACCCCCTTGGTGTGGGCGTAGAGCTCGTCCATCCCCTCCTTGCCCGCGCCCGAGACCGATTGGTAGGTGGACACCACCACGCGCTTGATCTTGAACCGGTCGTGCAGCGGCTTCAGCGCCACCACCATTTGGATAGTAGAACAATTCGGGTTGGCGATGATGTTGCGGCGGGCGAATTTCGCCAGATGATGCGGGTTCACCTCCGGCACCACGAGGGGGATGTCGGGCTCCATGCGGAAATGGCTGGTGTTGTCGACCACCACGCATCCGGCGGCGGCGGCGCGCGGGGCGTGGATCGCGGAGATCGCGGCCCCGGGGCTGAACAGGCCGATATCCCAGCCGGTGAAATCGAAGGTGTCGAGGTTCTTCACCGTGAGCACCTTCTTGTCGCCGAACGAGACCTCCGCCCCGACGGAGCGGGGGGAGGCGAGCGCGACCACCTCGTCGGCGGGAAACCGCCGCTCGGCCAGGGTTTTCAGCATCTCGCGCCCGACCGCCCCGGTGGCGCCGACGACCGCGACCCTGTAGCCCATGACCTCTGTCTCCTGTCATCGCACGGCCAATGCCATGCCTGTCTTTGGATCGCGCGCAATTACAGGGCGGGGGCGCTTCCGGCAAGCACGCCGCCGCGCCTCAGCCCCGCGCGCGCCGCAAGTGCCATACCCAGAAGACCACCCCGAGCAGGACCAGCGCCACCGCCACCCCATCCAGCCGGTGCATCGCCGCCCGCAAGGCCGGGCTGGCATCCCAGGCCTTGCCCAGCTTGTAGCCGGCATAGGCGAGGCCGAAGCACCACGGCCAGGAGCCGACGAACGTATAGATCTGGAACCGCGCCATCGGCATCCGCGCGATCCCGGCCGGCAGCGCGATGAAGGTGCGGATCAGCGGCAGCAGCCGCCCGATCAGCACGGTGATCCCCCCGCCATGGGCGAAGAACCGCTCGGCCCAGGCGAGCTCGCGCGGCCCCAGCATCACGTAGCGCCCCCAGCGCGCCACCGCCGGCCGCCCGCCCGCATAGCCCACCGCATAGGCAGCGGTGGAGCCGATATTGCAGCCGATCGCCCCGGCGGTCGCGACCGCGGCCAGATCCATCCGCCCGAGCGAGACCAGGTAGCCCGCGAACGGCATGATGATCTCCGACGGCAGCGGGATGCAGGCGGACTCGATCGCCATCAGCCCCGCGACGCCGGTGTAGCCGAGCGCGGAGACGGTCGCGACGATCGCGCCGCCGACAAGGCCCATGAGGGACACGGGGAAGCTCCGGAAAAGCGAGAGGACGGGGCTTATGCCATGCCGCCCGGCGCCTTGACAGGCCGACCCGGCCCGCCTATCCCGCCGCCTCCCGCCCCGACCCAGCCCGAGTGCCCGTCATGCGCGTCCGCAACTCCCTCCGTTCCGCCAAGACCCGCGACAAGAATTGTCGCGTGGTGCGCCGGCGCGGCCGGGTCTATGTGATCAACAAGAAGAACCCGCGCATGAAGGCGCGCCAGGGCTAGCGCCGCCGGCGCGGAACGCGACCTTGTCGGCCTGGCCGCGCGAGGCCATTGTCCTCTCCTGATCGCGGAGGACCCGCCATGCTGCGTCTGCCGGACCCCAAACCCGAGGTGCTCGCCCGCCGCGAGGAAATCCTCGCCGGCCTGCGCGCGCTCGTGCCCGGCGAAGGCGTCATCGGCGATCCGATCGAACTGAAACCCTACGAGACCGACGGGCTGCCCGCCTATCGCCAGCTCCCGCTTGCGGTCGTCCTGCCGGAAACCACCGAGCAGGTCGCCGCGGTGCTGCGCTACCTCCACGCGGGCGGCGTGCGCGTGGTCCCGCGTGGCGCCGGCACCTCGCTCTCGGGCGGCGCGCTGCCGCTGGCGGATGCCGTGGTGGTGGGGATGATGCGGATGAACCGCATCCTGGATATCGACTACGCCGATCGCTGCGCCGTGGTGCAGGCCGGCGTGACCAATCTCGGCATCACCGGCGCGGTGTCCGACCGCGGCTTCTTCTACGCGCCCGACCCGTCGAGCCAGCTCGCCTGCATGATCGGCGGCAACGTCAACATGAACTCGGGCGGCGCGCATTGCCTGAAATACGGCGTCACCGCCAACAACCTGCTCGGCCTGAAGCTGGTCACGATCGAGGGCGAGATCCTGGATATCGGCGGCGCGCATCTGGACGCCGCCGGCTATGACTGGCTCGGCCTGCTGACGGGCAGCGAGGGGATGCTCGCCATCGTCACCGAAGTCACCGTCCGCATCCTGCGCGGCCCGGAAGGCGCGCGCGCGATGCTGGCAGCGTTCAAATCGAACGCGGTCGCCGGCGCCTGCGTCGCTGCCATCATCGGCTCCGGCATCATCCCCGTCGCGCTCGAATTCATGGACCGGCCGGCGATCCATGCCTGCGAGGCCTTCGCCCATGCCGGCTACCCGCTGGACGCCGAAGCGATGCTGATCATCGAGGTCGAAGGCAGCGCGGCGGAACAGGACGACCTGCTGGGCCGGCTTCGCGCGATCTGCGAGGGCCACGACCCGATCAGCCTGAAAGTCTCGCAATCGGCGGCCGAGTCGGCGGCGATCTGGAAGGGCCGCAAGGGCGCGTTCGGCGCGGTGGGCCGGATCAGCCCGGATTATCTCTGCATGGACGGCGTCATCCCCACCTCCCGCCTGCCCGACGTGCTGGCCCGGATCGGCGAGATGTCGGCGTCCTATGGCTTGCAGGTGGCCAACATCTTCCACGCCGGGGACGGCAATCTGCATCCGCTCATCATGTTCGACGCCAACGACCCGGAGAGCTTCCACAAGGCGGAGGCCTTCGGC
>JAKAZN010000303.1 GCA_021815835.1 Pseudomonadota bacterium | reverse complement strand
GTCCGGACCGGTTCGCCTATTCCGCCTTCGTCTATACCGGGGAGACGGACGAGGAGGCGGTGCGCATCGGCAGCCAGTTGCTGTGGTTCGTGAATACGTCGCTGAAGCAGGCGCCGCAATACGGCAAGATGCTGCCGGGACAGTCGCCGCCTGAAGCCGCGCCGGTGCTGTTCCGATCCAAACCGCCGCCGGGCGGCGCGGCCGGGCGCCCCGGGGCAATGCTGGCCGGCATCGACGCCGAACGCGCGATCGCGCAGGGGCTGATGTTCGCCGGCAATCCCGATTCGGTGGTGCGCCAGATCAACGAATTCCAGGCCAAGGTGGGCGGCTTCGCCAATCTGGTGCTGATCGGGCGGTCGGGGTTCATGGACCACGCGCAGGCGGAAAAGGGGTTGAAACTGTTCGCCCGGGAGGTGCTGCCGCGCTTGCAGACGCCGTTGCTCGCCAGCGCGGCCTGACGGCGATGGAGGTCTTCGACCTGGGCGCCGAGGCGCGGTTCGATCCGGTGCGCCATGTGGAGAATATCCTCGGCCGGATCGGCGAGGGGGACGTGGCGGTGGCATGCTGGGAACCCGGGCAGACCAGCCCTTATCACTGCCACCCGAACGCGACGGAGATCTATCTCTGCCTGGAAGGCGGCGGGATGATGCGCACGCTGGAGCGGGAGGTGCCGGTCCGCCCCGGCGGTTTCGTCGTCCACCCGCGCGGGGAGCTGCATGAATACGTGAACGGGCCCGCGCGCACCCTGCTGTTTCGGGTGCGCTACGGGGTGGACATGAGCACGCGTACGAAATCCTGGGACGGGAATCCCGAGTGGCGGGCGCGGACCGAGGATATCGCGTATTTCGGCGCCGGGTGATCGGCCCCTGGCGCGCCCGGCGTTGCGAACGCTACCTTGAGGCCGCGGCCGGTGCCGCCGGAAGGAATTGGATGATGGCGGCAGGGGTCGTCGGCACGGGGCGTATCGCGGTCGTGAACGGACTGCGCGGGCTCGCCATCATCGGGGTGCTCTTCCAGCACGTGACCTCGGCCTGGCTCACGGCTCACCTGCGCAGCGTACCGGGCTGGCAGTTGGCGTTTGTCTCCAACGGCTGGACCGGGGTGAACCTGTTCTTCATTCTCTCTGGATTCGTGCTGTTTCTTCCCTATGCGGACGGCCGCCGACGCATGTGTCGGTTGAGCGATGCGTCAGGGTTCTATCGGCACCGGTTTCTGCGGCTGATGCCCCTCTATTATTTCGTGAGCTTGGTCCTGTTGGGGATGAGCGCGGCGGGGATGACTTCAGTGGGCTTCCGGTTTGCCGCTCGGCAGTTGTTGCTTCTGCGCTTTATCGTCAGTCGCTACGGATTTATGCCGCCGCTCGATTATCCGCTCTGGTCGATCGGGGTGGAGATTCTGTTCAGCGTCGCTTTTCCGCTGGTGGTTGTGCTGATCGACCGGCTCGGGCTCGGCAGGGTGCTGGGGTTCTCGCTGGCCCTCGCACTTGCCGCGCGGGTTGCGGGGCGGATGTGGAATCCGGAGCCGCTCGGTCCGAACTTCATCAGTGACAATCTGCCGGGTCGGATCGACGAGTTCGTTCTGGGCATGGCGATCGGGCGGCTTTACGCACTCGGACGCCTGCCCAGGTGGGTGCCGCGACTGATCGGCCCTGGCATCGTGCTCATCGTGATCTCCTGGCAAGGGCTCTTCCGCTGTCAATACGCGGGCGTCTCGACTGTCGTGATGTCACCCTTGAACGACATTCTGGACGCCGGCTTCTGCTGCGTGCTGCTTGGTGCGCTGGGGTGGGAGCGAACCCGTTGGTCAGTGTTCGCGTTCGCGCCGCTGCAGGTGATCGGAATGATGTGCTACAGTATTTATATCTGGCATGCGCCGGTCCTGGCTTCAGTCGCACCGGTCGCGGGGCCGGTGCCGGCGCTTTTGCTCGTGCTGGCGCTGTCCGCGTTCACCTATCGCTACATCGAATTCGGACGGGAGCGGAGCTGGCGGACGCTGTTCCTGTGGCCCGAGCGGGCTGGAGCGGACCTAGCCGCGCCCGCGCGAACGCCCGATCCGCTGTGACCGTCCTCCCCGTGCTTTCCGTTGTCATCCCCACGCTGGACGCCGCCGCCACGCTCCCGGAAGCCATCGCCGCCGTCACTGCGACGGCGGCGGAGGTGCTGGTGGTCGATGCCGCCAGCATGGACGCGACGGCCGCGGTCGCGCGTGATGCCGGGGCGCGGGTGCTGGACGCGCCGCGTGGGCGTGGTGCGCAACTCGCCGCCGGCATCGCGGCCGCGCGTCAGCCCTGGCTGCTGCTGCTGCACGCCGACACCGTGCTGGATCCGGACTGGCCCGAAGCCGCCACCGCCCATATCGCCGCCGGCCCGGCGCGGGCCGGGTATTTCCGTTTCGCGCTCGCCAGCGCCAATCCCCGCGCGCGGCGGCTGGAACGCGCGGTGGCCTGGCGCTGCCGGGTGCTTGCGTTGCCCTATGGCGACCAGGGATTGCTGATCCATCGCGACCTGCTCGCCGCAATGGGCGGTATCCGCCCCCTGCCGCTGATGGAGGATGTGGACCTGATCCGCCGCCTCGGCCGCGCGCGGCTGGCTGGCTTGCCTGCCCGTGCCGTCACCTCGGCTTCGCGCTGGGAACGGGACGGGTGGCGGCGGCGGTCCGCGCGCAACCTGGTCTGCCTCGCCGCCTGGTTCGCGGGCGTGCCGCCGGCGCGGCTCGCGCGGCTCTACCGATGAAAAACACCGCCATCGTCTTCGCCCGCGCCCCACGCCTCGGCGCGGTGAAGCGGCGGCTGGCGCGTGAGATCGGCGATCGCGCGGCGCTGCGGTTCCACGCGGCGACCCTGACCGGCCTGCTGCGCGCGCTGGCGGCGGAGCGGCGTTTTCGCACCGTCCTTGCGCTTACCCCCGATCGCGCGCGCCTTCGCCTGCCGCGCGGCGTGGCGCGCATCGGCCAGGGCCAGGGCGATCTCGGGCGGCGGATGGCCCGCGCGCTGGCGCGGTTTTCCCGCGGGCGCGCCGCCATCGTCGGCTGCGACATCCCCGCGGCGGGGCCGGCCGACCTGATCGCCGCCTTCCGCGCGCTGGGCCGGGCGGACGCGGCGTTCGGCCCGGCTGCCGATGGCGGCTATTGGCTGGTGGCGCTCGGTCCGCTTCGCCCGGCGCGCCCGTTCGCGCGGGTGCGCTGGTCCGGACCGCACGCGCTGGGCGACACGCTCGCCAATTTCGCCGGCCGGCGCGTCGCGCGCCTGCGCGTGCTGCACGACGTGGATTGCGCCGCCGATCTGGCGGTCAGCCTTCGTGATCGAGGCCGATATCCAGCACCCGCGCGCTGTGCGTCAGCCAACCGATCGAGATCAGATCGACCCCGGAGGCAGCCACCGCCGGCGCGGTCGCCGGGGTGATCCCGCCCGAGGCTTCGGTGATCGCGCGCCCATCGACCATGCGTACCGCTTCGGTCAGCATCTCCGGGCCCATGTTGTCGAGCAGCACGGCATCGACCCGCAGGCTCAGCGCCTCGCGCAGTTGATCGAGCGTATCGACCTCCAGCTCGATCTTCACCATGTGCCCCACGCCGGCTCGCGCGCGCGCCACCGCCTCGGCCACGCCGCCGGCGATCGCCACGTGGTTGTCCTTGATCAGCACCGCATCATCCAGGCCGAAACGGTGGTTCGACCCCCCGCCCACCCGGATCGCGTATTTCTGCGCGACGCGCATCCCCGGCAGGGTCTTGCGGGTGCAAACGATCTGCGCCTTGTGTCCCGCGATCGCGTCCACCACGCCGCGCGTGGCCGAGGCGATGCCCGACAGATGGCCCAGGAAGTTCAGCGCCGTGCGTTCCGCCGTCAGGATCCCCCGCGCCGGCCCCGCAACGGTGGCGATCACGTCGCCCGGGACCAGCGTCGATCCGTCGTGCCGCGCCACCTCCATCGCAATCGCCGGATCGATCAACCGGAACGCCGCCCGCGC
>JAKAZN010000302.1 GCA_021815835.1 Pseudomonadota bacterium | reverse complement strand
CATCACCGCGTTGCAATACAAAAACATGTCGCGATGCGCGCGCTTCATCGTCGCATCCTGGCCGATCGAGGCCGGGATCATCAGCGCCTTCGCCATCGGCGCGTCGCGCCCGCTATGGCACAGCAGCTCGAAGACGTTATCCAGGGTCGCGGTATCCGACCCGCCGGCCTGGACGATCGGCTTCACATCCTCGATCCACGGGCCGAGCTCCTCGGCCGCCAGCCGGGTCTCGTGCGCCTTCATCCAGTTGATGTTGCCGGTGACGGTGTTGATCTCCCCGTTATGCGCGAGCATCCGGAACGGCTGCGCCAGCCGCCAGGTGGGGAAGGTGTTGGTGGAATAGCGCTGGTGATAGATCGCGAACCGCGAAACGAATCGCGGATCCAGCAGGTCGGGATAGAATTCGGACAGGTGCTCCGCGAGGAACATGCCCTTGTAGATGATCGACCGCGACGACAGCGAGCAGAAGTACAGTTCGGGAATCTGCGCCGCGATCGCCTGCTTCTCGATCCGCCGGCGGATCACGTACAGATCGCGCTCGAAGCTGTCGGCATCGCCGCCCTTCGGGTTCCACAGCATGATCTGCTCGATCTCGGGCCGGGTCGCGTTGGCCTTTTCGCCGATGCATTCGACATTGATCGGCACCTGGCGCCAGCCGTAGATCAGGTAGCCGAAATTGAGGATCTCGGTCTCCACGATCTGCCGGCAGCGCTCCTGCGCGCCGAGATCGGTCTTGGGCAGGAACACCTGACCGACCGCGATCGGCCCCGGCATGAGCCGAGCGCCGCCGCGCTGGACCGCGTCGGCGAAGAAATCCTGCGGGATCTCGACATGGATCCCCGCGCCGTCGCCGGTCTTGCCGTCCGCGTCCACCGCGCCGCGATGCCAGACCGCCTTCAGCGCGTCGATGCCCGCCTGCACCACATCGCGCCGCGCCATCCCGTCCAGCGCCGCGACCAGGCCGACGCCGCAGGCATCGTGCTCCTGCGACGGATCGTAGGTATGGCGCAGCGCAACACGGTTCTTTTCCCAGGCAGCGAGGAATTCCGGGCCGGATTCGATCCTGTCGGTCATGGTCCTGTCCTCCGCGTTCATTCCGCCGCCACCGGCAGCGCCTTCTGCTCCATCACGTATTCATGCATCCGCTTCGCCGCATCCCGCCCATCCCGGATCGCCCACACCACCAGCGATGCCCCGCGCACGATATCCCCCGCGGCAAACACGCCGGGCAGGTTCGTCATGCAGCTCCGGTGATTGATCCGCAGCGTCCCCCACCGCGTCACCTCCAGCCCCGGATCGCCGAACATCACCGGCAGATCCTCAGGATCGAACCCCAGCGCCTTGATGACCAGATCGGCGCCCAGGGTGAAATGGCTGCCCGCGATCGGCTCCACCGATTGCCGCCCGGAACTGTCGGGCAGGCCAAGATGCATCCGCACCGCGCGCACGCCGGACACATTCGCCTCGCCCAGGAACGCTTCCGGCGCGGACAGCCACACGAATTCCACGCCCTCTTCCTCGGCGTTCTTCACCTCGCGCATCGAGCCCGGCATGTTCGCCCGGTCGCGCCGATACAGACACTGCACCGACGCCGCGCCCTGACGCACCGCGGTGCGCACGCAATCCATCGCCGTATCGCCGCCGCCGATCACCACCACGCGCTTGCCCTTCGCATCCAGCAGGCCGGAGGCGAAATCAGGCACCACATCGCCCAGATTCTCCCGGTTGGACGCAATCAGGTAGTCGAGCGCCGGCACGATCCCGCCCAGTCCCGCGCCCGGCCCGCCGATCTCGCGCGGCTTGTACACCCCGGTCGCGATCAGCACCGCCGCGTGCCGCGCCCGCAGCTCGGCCAGGGTCACGTCCTGCCCCACCGCGCAATTCAGCACGAAGCGGATGCCGGAGGCCTCGGCCAGCGCGCGCCGGCGCAGCACCACGTCCTTCTCCAGCTTGAAATTCGGAATCCCGTAGATCAGCAGCCCGCCGGCGCGATCATAGCGGTCATACACCGTCACCTGGTAGCCGCGCCGGCGCAGCTGTTCCGCCGCCGCCATACCGCCCGGCCCGGCGCCGATGATCCCGATGGAGGCGTCCAGCTCCCGGCGCGGCACAATCGGCTTCACCCAGCCGCGCTCCAGCGCGGTATCGGTGATGTAGCGCTCCACCGCGCCGATTGTGACCGCCTCGAAGCCCTTCTCGATGACGCAATTGCCCTCGCACAGCCGGTCCTGCGGACAGATGCGGCCGCAGATCTCGGGGAAATTATTGGTGGAGGCGGCAACCTCGTAGGCCTCCTCCAGCCGGCCTTCGGCGGTCAGCTTCAGCCAGTCGGGGATGTTGTTGTGCAGGGGGCAATGCACCGAGCAGAACGGAACGCCGCATTGACTGCACCGGCTGGACTGGCGGGCCGCCTCGCGCTCCTGGAAGATGCGGTAGATCTCGCCGAAATCGTGGTTGCGTTCCGCCACCGACCGCTTCTCGGGCGTTTGTTGCGGCGTGTGGACGAACCGCAGCATCTGCTCCGTCATGTCGAAATCCCTTCCCCGCGCGCGCGGTCACCCCGCGCCGATCGCCGGCGGAAGCTATACGGCAGGCGCGAAGGCTTGGCTAGAGGGATTGGGCCGATCAGGACAGATTTTCTGCCCTAAATCGTAGAATCGCCCCGGAGAGACGATCAACCCTCCCGCAACACCGCCGGAAAAAGATCCGATCCGGTCCTTTCGGCGTTTCCCGCCCCCGGAAACACGACCCGCCCGCCGCCCGGTCGGAACCGCGCCAGATAGGCCGGCACCACCATATCCATCGGCGTCGCGCCAATCCCGAGCGCCGCCAGGCCCGGCGCGTCCGGCGGCACCACATTATCCCGCCCCAGCATCGCCAGCTGGTCGCGGGTGAAGGGCCGTCCCGGCACCATCTCCCCCAGCCGCGCTTGCAGCCGCGCGAGGCCCATCGGTATCTCCATCAGCTTGTGCCGGCGCCCGGTCCAGGCCAGCACCGCGGCCATGAGCTCGCGGAAGCTCCGCACCTCCGGCCCACCCAGCGCATAGACCATGCCGCGCGCCTCCGGGCGGAGCAGCGCGGCCAGCACCGCGTCCGCGACATCGCCCACATAGACCGGCTGGAACCGCGTCTCGCCCGAGATCACCGGCATCACCGGCAGCAGCCGGGCCAACGCGGCGAAGCGGTTGAAGAACCCGTCCTCCGGCCCGAACACCAAGGAGGGGCGCAGGATCGTCGCGCCGGGGAACGCCTGCAACACCAGCTGCTCCCCCGCCGCCTTGGACCGGCCGTAGCGGCTGGGGCTCCCCGGATCGGCGCCGAGGGCGGAGACATGGACCAGCCCCTCCACCCCGGCGGCGGCCGCGAGGCGCGCGACCCGTCCCGCGCCGTCGGCATGGACGCGATCGAAATCGCCCGCCCGGGATTCAGCCAGGATGCCCACCAGGTTGACCGCAAACCGGGCGCCGTCCAGCGCGCGATGGACATGCGCCTCGTCGGTGATCGGGGCGAATAACGGCACGATCTGGCCGACCGCGCCCATCGGCTTGAGCACACCGGCCGCGATCGGGTCCCGTCCCGCCACGCGCACGATGAACCCGCGGCGCGCGAGGCGCTGCACCACGTAGCGGCCGATGAAGCCGGCGCCCCCGAAGACTGTCGCCACGCTGCGGGGAGTCATCGGGCGGGGAGTCATCGGGCGGGAGGCCATTGGGCGGGGGGGCATTGGATGGATCCTGATCTCGGGCCGAAGCGACGCCTTGATAGGTGCGCCGGTCGGGATGCTCAAGCCCGGCTTTGACCTCCGCGCGAGGGGGACTTATCACCGGGGCCGGTGGGGCGTCGCCAAGTGGTAAGGCAGCGGATTTTGATTCCGCCATGCGGAGGTTCGAATCCTCCCGCCCCAGCCAGCCCGCCATCCGCCTTCCCGCCCCGCCCGCGCCCGCCCCGCCCGCGCCCGCCCCCCCCCCC
>JAKAZN010000301.1 GCA_021815835.1 Pseudomonadota bacterium | reverse complement strand
GGTGACCGTGGTCACGCCCGCGAGCACGCCCGAATTTTCCAGCGCCCGCACCGCGCCCGGCAGGGCGGCGCCCTTGCCGCCCCCGCCCGAGAAGGTGATCTCGCGCACCGGCGGCGGCGGGGCGCCGAGCGCGATCCGCCCGTCCGGCCCCTTCGCGATCTGCAAGGTCCGCCCATGCGCGCCCGCCAGGGTCAGCGGGGCGGTATCGGGCGTGCTGGGGCGGATCGGCACGCCCGAGCGCTGGCGGTTGGCGAGCGCGCCGAGATCGAGGCGCGGCGGCGGCGGGTTCAACGGGCTCGCGCGGCGGAACTGTGCCGGGCGCGGCGGGACCGCGGGACGCGGCGGGACCGCGGGACGCGGCGGAGCCTGTGGCGGGGGGGCCGTGCCGCCGACCCGGACCCCCAGGACGCGGGCGACCCATTCGTTCCTGGCCAGCGTCTCGCTCACGGCGGCATATTCCTCGACGATACGGGCGCGATCCTACTCCACGCCGCCCCGGCGGCTCAATGATAAGTAACGCGTGGGCATGAGTAACGCGTGGGCATGAGTAACGCGTGGGGATAAGTGGCGCGCCGGGACCAGTGGCGCGCCGGCCGGACCCCGAAACCCCGGCCATCCCGCCCTTGCCGCCGCCCGGCCCCTCTGCTAGAGGCCCGCTTTCCACCATTTGACCACCGTGTGACAGTCCTTCCGGCGCGCCCCGGCGGCGGGCCTGTCGCCAGGACCGGAAGAGGCGCGATCCCATGGCCGTCCCGAAACGAAAGACCTCGCCGTCCCGCCGCGGGATGCGCCGCAGCCATCACGCGCTGCGCGTCGAGGCCCACGCCGAGTGCGCCAATTGCGGCGAGCTCAAGCGCCCGCACCACGTCTGCGGCCATTGCGGCTTCTATGACGGGCGGGAGGTCGCGCCGGCCGGCGATGGCCTCAAGGGCGTGATCCGCACCTGACCCGCCGGCACGGCGGGCGGGGGGCGGCGTGCGGTCAACGGTGAGATGAGCGATCGGTTCACCGGCGAGCGTTTCACCCTGGCGATCGACGCCATGGGCGGCGACCACGCCCCGGAGATCGTGCTGCACGGCCTCGAGATCGCCGCCGAACGCCACCCCGGCGCGCGCTTCCTCGTGGTGGGCGACGAATCCCGCATCGCGCCCATGCTCAGGCAGTTGCGCCGCGCGGCCGGCATCTGCACCATCCGCCACGCCCCCGATGCCATCGGCAACGACATGAAGCCCACCGCGGCACTGCGGCTGCGTGGCGCCTCCATGCGCGTCGCGATCGACGCGGTCGCGTCCGGGGAGGCCGCGGGCGTCGTCTCGGCCGGCAATACCGGGGCGCTGCTGACCCTGGCGAAGATCGTCATCAAGACGCTTCCGGGGATCGACCGTCCGGCGATGGCCGCGATCGCGCCGTCCGCGCGCGGCGACGTGGTGATGCTCGATCTCGGCGCCAATGTCGTCTGCGACGCGCGCAACCTGGTGGAATTCGCGGTCATGGGGGACGTGTTCGCGCGCACCGTGCTGGGTCTGCCGGCGCCGTCGATCGGCCTGCTGAATGTCGGCTCGGAGGAGCTGAAGGGCGACGACCGGGTGCGCGATGCGGCCGAGGTGCTGCGCGCGAGCCCGCTTGCCGCCCAGTTCAGGGGCTTCGTCGAGGGCCATGATCTCACCGCCGGCACCACCGACGTGATCGTGACCGATGGTTTCACCGGCAATGTCGCGCTCAAGACCGCCGAGGGCGCGCTCAAGCTGGTGGGCGATCTGCTGCGCATGGTGTTCCGCTCCTCGCTCACCGCGCGGCTGGCGTATCTGCTCGCCCGCCCGGCGCTGGAGCGGCTGCGCGAATGGCTCGATCCCCGCCGCTACAATGGCGCGGTGATGCTGGGGCTCAACGGCGTCGTGGTGAAATCCCATGGCGGCACCGACGCCGAGGGCTTCGCGCACGCGATCGATGTGGCGATGGACATGGTGGTGCACCGCTTCAACGACCGCATCCGCGAGGGTCTGGCGCGGCTGGCGGCGCCGGGCGCCGGCCAGGGAAACGGCCCGGATGCCCGCCTGGCCGTCGTGCCGTGATCCGTCCCGCCCTCGCCCTCCGGCCCTAGGTTCAGACCGATGCCCCTGCGTTCCATTCTGGCCGGAATCGGCGCCTATCTGCCTGAGCGGATCCTGTCCAACGACGAGCTCGCGGCGCGGCTGGACACGTCCGACGCATGGATCCGCGAGCGCACCGGCATCCGCCAGCGCCACATCGCCTCCCCGCGCGAAAGCTGCGCCTTCATGGCGACCGAGGCCGCCCGCGCCGCGCTGACTTCCGCCGGCGCCGTGCCCGCCGATGTGGACGCGATCCTGCTGGCCACCGCCACGCCCGACCAGGCCTTCCCCGCGACCGCGCTGCGCGTGCAGGCCGCGCTCGGCGTGCCGGGCGGATTCGGCTTCGATCTGTCGGCCGCTTGCGCGGGGTTCGTGTATGGGCTGTCGGTCGCGGACGCGATGATCCGCGCGGGCCAGGTGCGCGGCGTGCTGGTGATCGGCTCGGAAGTCTATTCGCGCATCATGGACTGGAACGATCGCGGCTCCTGCGTGCTGTTCGGCGACGGCGCCGGCGCGGTGTTCCTGCGCGCGGGCGAGGGGAGCGGATCGATCGATCGCGGCATCCTGTCCACCCATCTGCACGCGCAGGGCAGCCTGGGCGATATCCTGTATGTCGATGGCGCGGTCGGGCTGCGCGACAAGCCGGGCACCCTGGTGATGAACGGGCGCGAGGTGTTCCGCCACGCGGTGGTGCGGCTGTCCGAAGCGGTCGATGAGGCGTTGGCGGCGAACGGGCTGAGCCGGCGGGATGTGGATTGGCTGGTGCCGCACCAGGCCAATTTGCGGATCATCGAGGCGATGGGCAAGCGACTGGGCCTGCCGTCGGAGCGCGTGGTGGTGACGGTCGATCGGCACGCGAACACCTCCGCGGCCTCCGTGCCGCTGGCCCTGGCCGAAGCGGTGGCGGACGGGCGGATCCGGGGGGGCGACCTGGTGCTGATGGAGGCGCTGGGGGGTGGGCTGACCTGGGGGTCCGCGCTGGTGCGGATGTAGGGGAGGGGGCCACCTCAGTTCCACGGAACACTCGGGGCCAGGCTGCGTCCGGAGGGCCTCTCGTGCTACGCTTGGGGAACCCAGTTCGACCATCAGCCGCGCGAGAAGCATTCCATTGCCGTACCTGATCCTGAAGTACCTTCACGTCGTTGGTGCGATGGTGCTCCTTGGAACAGGCGTCGGAATTTCCTTTTTTATGCTGATGGCTCATATGAGCCGCGACGCGCGCTTCGTGGCCAGAACCGCGGGCGTCGTTGTTCTGGCCGATTTCATCTTTACCGCAACCGCAGTGATCGCCCAGCCTTTAACCGGATACCTGCTGATCCGAGAGACGGGCACGTCAGTTGCGGACGGTTGGGTTGTTGCTTCCCTCGCGCTTTACGTCTTAGCCGGTGTTTTTTGGCTTCCCGTCGTCTGGATGCAGATGCGGATGCGCGATTTAGCCGAGCAAGCCGCATCAGCTGGCAGGGACTTGCCAGCTGCTTACCACCGGCTGTTCCGTTGGTGGTTCGTGTTCGGTTTCCCCGGCTTTGGATCTGTCATGGTGATCATCTGGTTGATGATCGCGAAGCCATCATTCTAACCCCTCATGGAAGGTCGGTTGCCGAATATCGTTGTTCTTGGCGCATCGGGTCTGATCGGTCAGACCATCGCGACTGAACTGATGCGGGCGGGCTCATCCGTCGTGCCCATTGCCCGCCGGTTCGCGGCGGCGCAGAAGAACGCCTTCGCCAAGTGCGCTCTTGAATGTCCAGTCACCTCGCTGGACGTGCAGACGTTGGCGCGGATTCTGGCGGAGCTCCAAGCCGATATTGTCGTCAATTGTATCGGCATGCTCCAGGATAGTGGGCGCGAGCGCGCCGACGACGTGCATCGCCGCTTCGTCACCCGTCTGGC
>JAKAZN010000300.1 GCA_021815835.1 Pseudomonadota bacterium | reverse complement strand
CAGGCCGGGCAAGGTCACCGCGAGCAGCGCGGCGAGGAACAGGGTGCGGACCCGCATGGGTGCCTCCGGGCGGTTTTGTCCGAGTTAGCCCGTCGGGATTGACACGGGGTTAATGCCGGCGAGCAGCGCGCGCCCGGCATCGCCCATCGCCTCGCGCGGCGTCACCACGCCATGCGTCGCGATGGTCAGCGCGTCGCGCAGCAGCGCCTGCAAGGGGTTGCGGTCCAGCACGATCTCGGTCCCCGCCAGCGCCGCCAGCCGTTCGATGCCGATACGCACCAGATCGACCGCGAAGGCCATGTCGCGCCGGTGCGCGGCCAGAACATCGGCGCCGATGGGCGGATGCGCGAGCGCGGCCTCGGCGGCGGCGCACCCCGTCGCGCGGATGGTGCGCGCGGTTTCGATCTCCGCCGCCGCCCGGCCCAGCTCCACCTGCACGTATTCGGACGCGGCGAGCGGGATCGCCGCGCGCGCCCGGCGATGCGCGAGCAGCGCGGTCCCGACCGCCAGCGCGTGGCGACCCAACCCCACCGCGACCGAGGGCAGCGAATAGGGCACCAGCAGGTAGCGCGGCGCCGATCCGAGCGCGTAGCCCGGATGCGCGGCGCGTCCCGGCGGGGTGCCGGCCATCAGATCGGCCAGCCGCACGCTGCGGTGGTCGGGCACAAAGATTTCGTCCAGGACCAGGCTGCGGCTGCCGGTGGCGCGCAGCCCGAGCACCTGCCAGTCATCGGCGCGGGTGACGGACGCCATCGGCACCAGCAGATAGCGCGGCTCCGGCCCCTCACCCGCGTCGCACAACGCGCCGAGGATCGCCCAATCGGCGTGCGCGGAACCGGACGCGAAGGGGAATGTTCCGGACAGCGTCCATCCGCCCGGCACCGCGCGCGCCGCCACGCGCGGGATCAGCGAGGAACAGGCCAGCGCGTCGGGGTTCGTCCCCCAGACCTCGATCTGCGCCCGTTCCGGAAATCCGGCGACCACCCAGGCGTGCTCGCCGAGCACCGTATAGACCCAGGCGGAGGCGGCGCAGCCGGTCGCGAGTTCCTCGGAGATGGCGGAGAACAGCGCGAACGGCCCACCGCCTCCGCCGAAGCGCGTCGGGCGCAGCACGCGCCAGAAGCCGGCCTGGTGGAACGCGGCGATCGTTTCTGCCGGAACCTCACCCGCCGCCTCCGCCGCCGCCGCGCGCGCGGCAAGCAGCGGAGCCAGCGTGCGCGCGCGCGCCAGCAGATCCATTCAGCCGCGCGGCTTCAGCGGCGGGGTCTCGCCCGGCGGCAACGGCACGCGGGCCACGTTCAGCACCATCGAAACGAGACTGTAATAGCCGATCGCCCCGGTCAGATCCATCACGCCGCGTTCGCCCCAGCGCGACAGCACGGCAGCATAATGAGCGTCCGAGACCGCCCCGGTGCCCACCAGGGACGTGGCGAAATCGTACACCGCCGCCTCCTCGGCGGTCATGCCGGCGGGGCGCTGGTTCTGCGCCACGGCATCGACGATCGCGGGCGCCAGCCCGGCGGCGATCGCCAGCTTGCGATGGGCGTAGAATTCGTACTGCGCGGTCCAGTGCCGCCCGGCGATGACGATCGCAAGCTCGTTCAGCGCCGCCGGCAGCGAGGACGAGTACCGCACATAGGCGCCGACCCGCTGCACCAGATCGGCGAGATCGGGGGCGCGCAGCAGCGCGTTGAACGGGCCACGCAGGCCGGCGCCGCGCGGGCCGGACTGGATCGCCTCGGCGACGCGGCGCTGCTCGGCGGTCATGGTCTCGGGGGTCAGCTCGGTGAAGCGGGGCGCGGACATTGTCGGTTCCTCCTGTTGTTTTCAGGGTGAGGCGAGGATCAACCCGCCATCCACCACGATCTCGGTGCCGGTAATATAGCCCGCCTCGTCGGAGGCAAGGAACAGCACCGCGTTGGCCACGTCCCAGCCGGTGCCCATATGCCCCATCGGGCAGCGCGCGTTGCGGCTGGCGATCAACGCCGTCGCGTCCCCGCCCGCCACCGTCTTCGCCAGCCGGCTTTCCACCAGCGGCGTGTGCATCAGGCCCGGCACCACCGTGTTCACCCGGATGCCCTTGGCCACGAATGCCCCGGCGGTGGAGCGGGAGAACTGGATCACCGCCGCCTTGGACGCGCTGTAGCCCACATGCGTCCGTCCGCCATGCCCGTCATTGCGCAGCCCGGCGACGGAGGAGATGTTGACGATCGCCCCCTTGCCCTGGCGTTCCATTACCGGAATGACATGCTTGCAGCCGAGGAACACGGTCTTGAGGTTGAAATCGATCTGCCGGTCCCACACTTCCTCGGCCATGCTGACCGCGTCGCCCGGGGCGGAGCCGCCCACGTTGTTCACCAGCACGTCGATGCGGCCGAATTGCGCGACGCAGGCCCGCGCCATCGCCGCGACCTGGGCGGAATCCAGCATATCGGTCTTGTGCACGGCGGCCGTGCCACCCTCGGCGGCGATGATGCCGCGGGTCTCCTCGGCGGCCTCGGCCACCACATCGACCAGGAACACCTTGGCCCCCTGGCGCGCGAGCAAGGTCGCCGCGGCCTTCCCGTTGCCCCAACCGGGCCCGACCGAGCCGGCTCCCGTTACGATCGCCACCTTGCCCGTCATGTCCAACATGCGCTGCGCTCCCCCGTCCTTTGCGACGGCCGGAGCTTACACGGACCCGGCCTCGGCGCGAATCGCGGGCGCGGGGCGATGCTCGAACGCCGCTTCCATCAGCGCGCGCGTGTAGGCTTCATGCGGGGCGGCGAACAGCGCCTCCGTCTCCCCCTGTTCGACGATGCGCCCGGCGCGCAGCACGACGATGCGATGCGCCAGCGCGCGGACCACTTTCAGATCATGCGAGATGAACAGGTACGCCATCCCGTGATCGCGTTGCAGCCGCCGCAGCAGCGCGACGATCTGTGCCTGCACCGACATATCGAGCGCGCTGGTCGGTTCGTCCAGCACCACGAAGCGCGGCTTCAGCACCAGCGCGCGCGCGATCGCGATGCGCTGGCGCTGCCCGCCGCTGAATTCATGCGGATACTGCGTCATCGCGGAGGCCGGCAGGCCGGTCTCCTCCAGCGCCTCGGCCACCAGCGCCGCGCGCGCCGCGCCCGTCAGGGTCGGCTGGTGGACGCGCAGGCCTTCGGCGACGATCTCCCCCACCGACAGGCGCGGCGACAGGCTGCCGAACGGGTCCTGGAACACGACCTGCATCCCCGCCCGCGCGCGGCGCAGGCCGCGGCGATCGAGGCCGGCCAGATCGCGCCCCACGAACGCGACCCGGCCCGACGCCGCTTGCATCCGCAACAACGCGAAGCCGAGCGTGGTCTTGCCCGACCCCGATTCGCCAACGAGGCCCAAGGTCTCGCCGGCGCGCACCATCAAGGATACGTCATCCACCGCGTCGATCCCGCCCGACGCGCGGCGCCACAGGCCGCCGCGCAGGGCGAATCGCACGCGCAGCCCGAACGCCTCCATCACCGGCGGTGCCGCCGCCGGAAGGGGCGCGGCACGCCCGGAGGGTTCGGCCGCCAGCAGCTTGCGCGTGTAGGGATGGGTGGGGGAATCGAACACCTCCGTCACCGATCCCTGCTCCACGATACGCCCGGCCTGCATCACCGCGACCCGATCGGCATAGCGGCGCACGATCGACAGATCATGGCTGATGAGCAGCAATGCCAGCCCCATCTCGCGGCGCCGGCGCGCGAGCAAATCGAGAATCTGCGCCTCGATCGTCACGTCCAGCGCAGTGGTAGGCTCGTCGGCGATCAGCAACGCCGGGTCGTTCGCGAGCGCCATCGCGATCATCACCCGCTGGCGCTGGCCGCCGGAGAGCTGATGCGGAAACGCAGCCAGTCGCGCCGTCGCGTCCGCGAAACCGGCGCGGCCCAGCGCCGCCAGCACCTCCGCCCGCATCACCCCGCGCGCGACGGCGCGATGCAGGGTGATGGCCTCGGCAACCTGGCGCCCGATCCGGTGCAGCGGATTGAGGCTGGTCATCGGCTCC
>JAKAZN010000299.1 GCA_021815835.1 Pseudomonadota bacterium | reverse complement strand
CACGCTGGATGGGTTATATGCGTCCGCCCGGGTGGCCGTGGCGCCGCTACAATGCGGCGCCGGGGTCAAGCTGAAAGTGGCCGAGGCGCTGGCCGCCGGCACGCCGTTGGTCACCACCGCGATCGGCGTCCAGGGTCTGGCGGGCGTGGCGGAGGCGGTCTCTCTGACCGATACCGCCGAGGCGTTCGCTGCCGCCGTGATCGCATTGCTGACGGATGCCGCCCTATGGCAAACGCGGCACGCTGCGGCCCTGGCCTATGCCCAGGCAAATCTGACCACCGCTGCGGTGCGGCACGGTTTTCTCGATGCTGCCGGCTTCAGCGCGCCACCACCGATGGCGGCGGCGGCGTGACGGTTCAGCCCGACCCGGCGATATAGGCGCGCAGGTGATCGACGGCCTGATCCTGATCCAGGATGCGCGCCTTGACCACGTCGCCGATGCTGACCAGGCCGACGATATGGCCCTGATCCAGCACCGGCAGGTGGCGCACGCGGCGTTCGGTCATCAGGGTCATCGCCTCCTCGGTAGTGCTGCGCGGACCGATCGTGGTCAGCACGCGGGTCATCAACTGGGCGGCGGTCATTTCCAGCGTGACGGCGCCGGCGGCGGCGAGGCTCTGGACAATATCGCGCTCGCTTACGATTCCCAGCAATTGGTCGGCGGGGTCGGTGACCAGGACCGCGCCGATCCGGCGGTCGCGCAGGACCCGGGCCAGATCGAGGACGCGGGTCTCCGGGGCGACGGTGAACACGTCCTCTCCCTTGTGACGCAGGATGACGGCAATGCTGGTCATGGCCTGACTCCCCTGAGCTCTGCCGCCGCGCGGGCGGCGAAAGCAGGGTGCGCCCAACGCAGTTGCGGGCGCAACCGTCTTTACGTGCGGCGCAACATCACCGCAGCGCGATCAGCCCGCCAGGAAATCCGCCACCGCTGCAAGCCACCGCGCCGGCTGCTCGCGCACCGAGCAATGCCCCGCCGGCCCTACCCATTCCAGCCGCGCCTGCGGGATCGTACCCGCCATCAGCCGCGCCGCGTCGCGGAATGCAACGCTTTCCCCGGTGCCGCACAGCACCAGCGTGGCGGCGGCAATGCGCGGCAGAAGCGGGCGGAGTTCGGCCGCGCCCAACGCCTCGCAGGCCCGCGCATACGCCTCCCCGTCGCAAGCGGACAGCGCCGCGCGCACCCATTGCACGGCGGGCGGATCCGCGGCCAGGAACGGCGCGGTGAACCAGATCCGCAAAAGCCCCGGCACCAGGCTCGCGACCCCGTCGCGCCGCGCAGCGGCCGCGCGCGTGTCCCACATCGCGCGCATCTCGTCCGGATAGCGCGGGGTGGTGTCGCCCAGGATCACCCGCCCGGTCAGTCCCGGATGGCGGGCGGCGAAGGCCTGCGCCACCAGCCCGCCCAGCGACAGGCCGCAGACATGCGCGGACGCGATCGCCTCGGCGCGCAGCCGTGCGGCCAGTTGATCGGCGAGATCCTCCACCGTGTACGCGCCCGGCGCCGGCGCGGCGTCGCCATGGCCGGGAAAATCGTACGACAGCAGGGTGAAGCGCCCCGCCAGCGGCCGCAGCGGGTTCCATAGCTCATGGGTCACCCCCAGGCAGTGCAGCAGCACCAGCGCTGGGCCGTTGCCGCTTCGGTGCAGGCGGATCGCCGCCGGGTCCAGCATGGTCATTGCGGAGTCTCCCGATCCCATGGGCGCGGCGGGTGCAGCGCGATCCCGGCCGGGCGAGCGATGGCGCGCGCCGCGGCTTCGGGCGGCAGGCGTTGGTCCCAGGCATTGGCGTCGAAGCGGTATCCGTTCACCGCATCCGCCGCGTCGGAAACCACGAACAGCAGCGGCGGGATCATCGCGTCGGGTTCCACCAAGCGAGGTTTGGTGCCGGCTTCGGACCAGGCACGCATCTCCGCCCCCATCCCCGGTGTGTCGGCGCCAGCGCCGGGATTGACGATGTTGGCGGTGACGCCGGTGCCGGCCAGCTCCTTCGCCCAGACCTCGGTGGCCAGTTCCAGCGCCGCCTTGGACGCACCATACGGGCCGGACCCGATCATATTCATCGTGTCCAGCTTGGTGGTGACGTTGACGATCCGGCCCCATCCGCGCGCGATCATGCCCGGGGCGACGCGGCGGGCGAGATGCTCGGCGGCGACGTAGTTCACGTCCATCGCGTTCTGCACGATCGTGTCGGAGAGCTGCCAGAACCGGCGCGGGCCGTCGCGGAACCGGCCGGGATCGATCGTGGTGAAGGTCAGTCCGGCGCAGTTCACAAGGATCTCGACGGCGCCGAACCGCGCGATCGCGGCGGCGACCACATGGTCGCACGCCCCCGGCGCGCGCAGATCGACGACCAGCGTGCTAAGCCGCCCTCCGGCGGCGGCACGTTCGGTCTCGGCAACGTCGGCGGGCAGGTGCCCGACCGCCAGAACCGCGTGCCCGGCGTGCACCAGCCCCAGCGCCATGGCCCGGCCGAGGCCGCTCAGTCCGCCGGTTACGATCGCGGTTCGTGTCATGGTCGCTTCTCCCCCTTCGTGTCATCGCCAGGCCGCGGTCGTCACGCCCCGGCCGCCGTCGTCATGGCCGGGCCCTGACCCGGCCATCTTCCCCCGCGTCCGCCCACCAGGTCCCGCAGGCCTGCACGCGGCCCGCACCGACCCGGGCAGATGACCGGCACAAGGCCGGCCATGACGGCGACCGCGACCGCAACGGCAACCGGGACGGCGACCGCAGGCACCGCACAACCCACGAACATCCTTGACCAGACCGCGCCCGGGCGACAAATTAGGCAAAATCCCCCTGGGAGTCCAAGCGATGCGGTTCGGTCTGTTCGGCGGCGCGCGCACCAAGCGCATGACCGGAGGCCCTGCGGTCGGCTACGGCGACAGCCACGGCTACCGCGATTTCATCGACTACGTGCTGGAAGCCGAGCGCCTCGGCCTGGATAGCGTGTTCCTGGTCGAGCATCATTTCACCGGCCAGGGCCAGGTCTCGGCGTCGATGAGCCTGCTCGCGTATCTGGCGGCGCGAACCAGCCGGATCCGCCTCGGCACTGCCGTGGTCGTGCTGCCCTGGCACAACCCGGTGCTGGTCGCGGAACAGGCCGCCACGCTAGATCTGCTGTCCGGCGGCCGGCTTGATCTTGGCGTCGGCAAGGGCTACCGCGCCGCCGAATTCGCCGGCTTCTGCATCGCCCCGGAAGAAGCCACGGAACGCTTCGATGAGGCGGTGGAGGTGATCCGCAAAGCCTGGACCAGTGAGGGCCGCTTCTCGCATCACGGCAAGCGCTGGAATTACGAAAACATCGTGGTCGAGCCGGAACCGCTGCAACGCCCGCACCCGCCGCTATGGCTGGCCGCCGGCAGTCCCGATTCGATCCGCCGCGCGGCGCGGGAAGGCTACAACCTGCTGCTCGATCAGCTCGGCTCGATCGGTATCACCATCGAGCGGGTCGGCATCTTCCGCGAGGAATGCGGCAAGATCGGCCGCCCCTACGACCCCGCCATGGTCGGCACCACGCGCGCGCTGCAACTGATCCACTCGGAAGACGAGCGCGACGCCGCCTACGCCACCCGCGCCCAGGTGCTGAACGTGATCGGCGACCTGCGCCGCGGCGAAGTGGCACCCGACGACGTGCGCCACGACGATGCCGCCCTGCTCGGCACGCCGGAGGAGGTCATCGCCAAGCTGGAACGGCTGCGCGCAGGCGGGGTGGAGAACATTCTGCTGGTCGATCCGCGCGCGTCGGTGGCCAATCTGCGCGCCTTCGCGTCCGACGTGATGGAAGCGTTCCGCCCCGGCCAGGTCGCGGCCTGACCCCACCTGGAGGACCACGACATGCAGGACCTGACGGTCGCGACCGTGACCGACGACGTGCTGGCGCAGATGGCCACCACCACCGACCCCCGCCTGCGCGAGGTCATGGCCAGCCTGGTGCGCCACCTCCATGATTTCGCCCGCGACGTGAAGCTGACACCGGCGGAATGGCTGACCGCGATCGGGTTCCTCACCCGCGTCGGCCAGACCTGCACCCCGGCGCG
>JAKAZN010000298.1 GCA_021815835.1 Pseudomonadota bacterium | reverse complement strand
GGAGCCTCGGTCCCATCGGGCAGGCGGGTGGTGCCCAGGATCGCGGTGGCGCGGTCCAACGCGGTGCGGTGGCCGATCACCAGCAGACGCAACGCGCCGTCGGCCAGACGAGGGGCCAGGCGGTGCGCGGCCTTGACGATGATCTCCGGGCCGATCCCGGCCGGATCGCCCATCGTCAGCGCGAGGGTGGGCGCGCTCACGGTCGCGCGCCGGCTGCCGGTGCGGCCGGCGCGCGGGGGATCAGGCGGGACGGCGCCACCAGCCCTGGCGCCTTTCCGCCGGCGGCGTGGGTTCCCCGCCGACCACGATCGGCTGGATCGCGGGACCGTTTGCGAGGTCGGCCGCCGGTGCCGCGGCCGGCGCGGCTTCCGGTGGCGCGGGTTCGGGCGCGACGGCGACCGGCGCGACGGCGACCGGCGCGTCTTCAAGCGGCGCGGTTTCAGCCGGCGCAGCCGGAGTTGCGGCAATCGTAACCGGCGCGGGTTCCACCGCGGCATGCGCGACCGGAGCCGATTCCGTGCTGGCTGGCGGCTTCGGCGCAATCAAGGCGGGGCGGGCTTCCGCTTCCAGCGCGCGCGCCTCGGCCTGCTCGATCACGTCGAAGATATCGAACACCTGGCCACCGAACGGATTGGCCGGCGTGGGGCCGATATAGACTTCGGGCAGGTCCGGCTGCTCGGCGCCGGGTGCTGCGACTTCCGGCAGCGGGTCATCCTCGCGCCGCCGCCGCCGGCCGCCGCGCCGGCCGCGCCGGCGGGCAGCCTGCTCCCCGGTGGCCGGTTCGGCGTGCTCGGGCACGCCCTCCATGGGAAGCTCCCCTTCCAGCGCCGATTCGAGTGTGGATTCGGCTGCGGAGAGGGACGCGGCTTCGCCCGGAGCCGCGGTATCCTGCGGCGCCTCGGTGGCGTCGGTATCGGCCGGCGCGGTGGTGCCGTCTTCGCGTCGGCCGCCCCGGCGGCGGCGGCGGCGGCGGCGGCGATTCGCCTCGGTGTCCTCGCCCGCCGCGGGGGCATTCCGGCCTGGGCGAGATTCGGCGCCTGATTCGGCGTGGGACTCGGGACGGGCCTCCACGATCGCCGTCTCGTCGGCGGGTTCGTCGGCGTCGTCCTCCCCGGCGTCGAACGGTTCCGCGTCCTCGACCGAGGCTGCGACCGGCAGCGCGGCCGGATGCTCCGGCGCCACCCAGGGCTTGAGCTTCTCGATCTGGATCTGCGGCGGGATCAGCGCGTCATCGCGCCCGAACGCCACCACCAGGCCATGGCGACGCTCGATCTCCGCCAGGCGCTCGCGCTTGTGATTGAGGATATACAGCACGATCGGCAGCGCGGCCCGCACCAGGATTTCGCCGGCGCGGTGCTTCGCGCCTTCTTCCTCGATCGCGCGCAGCACGTGGATCGCGGCACTTTCCGTGGACCGCACATGGCCGCTGCCGCCGCAATGCGCGCAGGTCACCAGGGAGGTCTCGGCCAGCGACGGCCGCAGCCGCTGGCGGCTCATTTCCAGCAGACCGAAATGGCTGATATGGCCGAGCTGGATCCGCGCCCGGTCCACTTTCAGCGCGTCTTTCAGCCGCTTTTCCACCTGCGCGTTGTTGCGCCGGACTTCCATGTCGATGAAATCGATCACGATCAGTCCGGCCAGATCGCGCAGCCGCAGCTGCCGAGCGACTTCCTCGGCCGCTTCCAGATTGGTGCGCAGCGCCGTCTCCTCGATGCCGCGCTCGCGCGTGGAGCGGCCGGAGTTCACGTCGATCGCAACCAATGCCTCGGCCTGGTTGATGACCAGGTACCCGCCCGATCGCAGCTGCACGTTCGGGCTCAGCATCGCGTCGAGCTGCGCGTCCACGCCGTGGCGCGCGAACAGCGGCTGGCCGGCGGTACCAGGAGGCGCCGAGGGATCGCGCCAGAGCTGCACCTTGCGCGCCTGGGTCGGCATCAACATGCGCATGAAATCACGCGCCGCGCGCCAGGCGTCTTCGCCGTCCACCGCAATCTCGTCGATGTCGCGGGAATAGACGTCGCGGATGGCGCGCTTGATGAGGCTCGCTTCCTCATGGATCAGCGCGGGGGCGACGGATTGCAACGTGCGCTCGCGGACATCGTCCCACAGGCGCAGCAGGTATTCGGCGTCGCGCTTGATTTCCGGCTTCGGCCGGTTGGCGCCGGCGGTGCGCACGATCAGGCCCATGCCGTCGGGCAGGTCGAGCTCGGCCATGACCTCCTTCAGGCGGCGACGATCGGCCGGGGCGGTGATCTTGCGCGAAATCCCGCCGCCGCGCGGCGAATTCGGCATCAGCACCGAATAGCGCCCGGCAAGCGAGATATAGGTGGTCAGCGCCGCGCCCTTGGTGCCGCGTTCTTCCTTTTCCACCTGCACCAGCAGGATCTGACGGCGATGGATCACCTCCTGGATTTTGTAGCTGCGGAGTGCGCGGGAACGGGTGCGGCGGACGCTCGACTCGTCGGAGGTATCGTGCTCGCCGCCGATGATCTCCGGCGGGGCTTCGTCGGCGGGAGCGTCGTCGAACACGAAGGGTTCGGGCGCGTCCTCGGCCGGGACTTCGCCGTGACGGGTTTCCTGGGCGATCGCCATGGGCTGCGCGCGGGGGGTGGGGGCCGCGTCGCCTGGGTGAGGGTCGTCCGCGCCTGCGTCCTCGAACGGGTGCGAATCGGCGCTCGGGACCGAGACCGCGGTGGCGGGTTCGGCGGCGATGACCGCGGACTGCGCTTCCGTGGCCGGAGCGTCAGCAGGCGGGGCCTCGGCAAACGGGGCCGGGGCGTCCGGCGCGGGCGGAATGGCTCCGGCGGTCGGCGCGAGGTCATAGGGCGCGAGGTCGAGGGGCGTGATGTCGTGGGGGCTGTCCGGCGTCGGGGGGGCCGGGGAATCGTCCAATTCCGGTTTCGGCGCACGGTCGTGACGGTGACCGCCCGCTTCGCCGGCGGCAGCGCGGTCTTCCTCTTCCTGTTCGCGGCGGGCGTCCTCGGCTTCCATCGCCAGCAGGCGCTGCCGGTCGGCTACCGGAATCTGGTAGTAATCCGGGTGGATCTCATCGAATGAAAGAAACCCGTGCCGGCCGCCGCCATATTCGACGAATGCGGCCTGCAACGAGGGCTCTACCCGGACCACTTTGGCCAGGTAGATATTGCCCTTGATCTGCTTCTTGGTCGATGTCTCGACGTCGAAATCTTCGAGCCGGTTACCGTCCAGCACCACCACGCGGGTTTCTTCCGCGTGGGTGGCATCGATCAACATACGCTTGGTCATGAGGTGGAAAACTCCGGTGGCACGCCCGGGCGCGCGGCACGGCCCGATGGGGCGGCGGCGGCGGGCGGCGGATCAGCAGGGGGCGGATCAGCTTGGGTGGGGCAATGGTCCGCCGCCGAAGCGCGGATGCGCGCGGCGGACGGGCATGGCTGCGCACCGCCCGCCCGCGCGCGACCTGGGGCGCTTGGCCCGGTACGGTCGCTGCGGTGGGAATGGCACGCATGAGTTCCTCGGGGGGGTCGGGCCGGCGTTCCTTGCGGAGCGCGGCCTGGGTCAGGCTCGTTGCGGCACGGCGACGGACCCGGGCCCCTTCCCGGATCGCGGTCGCGCCCGGGGGCGCGGACCAGCATCGCCGACGGCGTGAAACGGAGGCATCGCGCCAAGGCCGTGAATAAGATGACGCATCTGCGGCCATGCCGCAAGTGCGGGCCGCGGCTGCGTCCCGGGGGAAGCGCCAACGGCGGGTCCGACCCCGCCGGCCGACGCTTCACGCGCCCGCCGCGCTTCGTCCTCGATATTCTCCGCCTATGGACGGCCGCGATGCTGCTGCCCCAACCCAGCGTGCCGCCACGCCCGCCCAAAGCCTTCCCCTCCAAGGAACTCCCGCGTGGCATGTTTCGTGCTGACAACCCGACAGAAGCGCGGCAAATTCAGCCCCGCAACGCGGGAGCCTCGCATGAGCCGGTATGACCTTGTTATCCGCGGCGGCACGGTGGTCACGCCCACCGACCAGTTCCGCGCCGATCTCGGCATCCGCGATGGCCGCATCGTCACCAT
>JAKAZN010000297.1 GCA_021815835.1 Pseudomonadota bacterium | reverse complement strand
GGCCAGATCATCGCCGCCACCGCCGGCGGCTACGCGCGGGTGCAGTATTTCGTCACCGAGGGTGTGCAATTCGACCCGGCCGAGGACGTGACGCCGGAAATGTTCGCCGCGAAATTCGACACGATTACGGATTTGTCCACCGCGCAGCCGTACACCGGACTGATGGGCAATGTAGAGCGGCAGTTGCGGGCGATCGGCCGAATCAAATGAGACGCAAGGCTCGGTTCGCCGCGGTCTTGCTGGGCGCGCTGCTGCTGGCGCCGGGCCTGGCCGGCGCCGCGCCGGTGGCGGTCCGGGGGCGGATGGTGGCGCCCGGAGTAGCGGTGATCCCGGGCACGACGGTAGCACCCGGGGTAGCCGCCTTCCCGCGCCTGCACGCCGCCCCGTCCGACCACGCGGCCGCACGCATCAACGCGGCCCTGGCGGCCGGCGACGGGCGGGTGCGCGAGGCTGCCGCATCCTGCCATGGCTGGACGCGGGACGTGGCCGTGACGATGCGCGGACCGCGATTCCTGACACTGGTCGCGACCGACGAATGGGCCTGCGGGGCCTATCCGGATCACGACGTGCTGGCGCTGACCTACGACCTGCGGACCGGCGCGCCGGTGAACTGGACCCGCGTGCTGGGGCGCGGGATCGTCCAGGCGGAGACCATGGACAGCGTGGGGGACGGGACGCGGGTAGGGGCAGTGATCTCGAAAGCGCTCGCAGCCTGGTATCGGAACGCGGCGCTGGGCGGGG
Organism: Pseudomonadota bacterium; assembly: GCA_021815835.1. GTDB lineage: Bacteria > Pseudomonadota > Alphaproteobacteria > Acetobacterales > Acetobacteraceae > JAJZVS01. The sequence goes on along the minus strand of JAKAZN010000297.1, from coordinate 3,310 downwards.
CCGTCGTGCCCGGCGCATGCCGCCCGGTGCTGGACGATCCGCATCTGGGCTTCCAGGTCTGGCCGGACGCGCGGGCCGGGGGGCTCGAGATCGCGGCGTTCGACCTGCCGCATGTGGTGGCGGTGTGCGCGCCGCCTCTGGTGGTGTCGGCGGCGGCACTGCGCGCGATGGGCGTGGATGCGGGGCTGGTGCGGGCGATCCTGGCGGCACATCGGGCCGGGCGGTTCGGACCGGAGCGATGAGGCCGCATCTTCCCCATACGATTGCATTCCGCGACAGTGCCTCGTGATACAGCTCGTGGGGAATGCGCCATGCCAACCGCACCAATGAGTTCGTTGCAGCCCATGCCCGAACTCCGCATCGATCCGACCGTGCTCGCCAAATGGGGACGGCGTTGGCGAGGGACCCAGGGTTCGACCAATAAGCAGGGGGTCATTGCCACGAAACAACCTGACCGATTCGACCGCAAACAGGCAATGGATTTTGGCCAGGTGTTCGATCGGGGCTTCGCCGATGCCCTCGCCCGGATGCTGGGAGGCGTGCCGGTACGGGAGGTAAAGGGCGACTCGCTGCTGCCGCCGCATCCAAATTGCGTCGAGATCGGCCTGACCCGCATCGTGGGCGGCATTCGGCCGCAGAACTACGACGCCGCTTATCGCCCCGACGGCCCACGGGTGGTCTACGACAGCAAGACGCTGAACGACCACAAGAGCATCGGCAAGAACTGGCAGAACATGGTGAACGACCTCGCCACCGAGGCCAGCACCGTTCACACTCGGTTCCCCTATTGCATCGTGGTCTTCCTCGTCGTGCTGCCCCGCCCCGCGCTGGCCCACGCCCAGGAACGGGCGCTGATCCGCACGCTGGAACGGCTGGGGTCGCGGGGCGACGAGCTTGACCAGAACCATCTGGCCGAGGCGATCGCGCTCTGCGTCTGGGACCCCGATACGGGCCGGATCGACCGCGACGCACCGCCCGCCGCAAGCCCGCTGCGGCTGGAGACATTGGGCGATCGCATCTACCCGGCCTATCTCGACCGATACAAAAACCTGCCCCCGCATGAGGCCGACGATCCGGAGCCGGACGACGCCGCCTGACCCGCCGGTCAGGCGGTCACGCGCGGTCGACGCCGCCGCCCGGTGCGCCGGTCCTTCATCCGCGACCACGCCTCGCGCAAGACCACGCACTCTGCCTCCGAAAGTCCCAGCGCGCCGCGCAACACCAGCCGATCGTTCTCCATCAGCAGCGCCGCCAGACGGCCATCGCGGATCAGGCGGTCTGCCTCCGCCAGCGGAAGTGCCGCGGCCAGCGCGGCGGCGTCGGGGAACAAAAGAGTCTCCGCCTCGGTCGGCTCCAGTTCCAGCACGCCGCCACCGTAGCTGCGGCCCTCAATCTCGGCCGAGGCAGCGGTCAGATGCGTGAAGCCGCCGGCGACCAGTGCCGCCGCCGAGCCGCCGCGGACCCGCACACGGTGGATTGTGTCCGTACTGGTCGCGCCGGCCTCGTTCAGCACCAAGCGGGGGAAATCATGGATCTGGCGGAACAGGAAGGCGTCAGGGGACCAGATCGCCGGGACCTGGTACCAGGGCGAGCGGATCCGGCATTTGTAGCCGCGATGCAGATCCCGCCGCTCAGCCGCTGCGACGTAGTCCCGCGCCGCGAGCGGAATCCGCCCGCGCGCGTCGGGACGGATGTCCAGCAGATGGACCCGCGCGCCCTCGGCGGCCAGCGCCTGCCACTCCGCGTCTCCCAGAATCGAGCCGCGCAGTTGTGCCGATTTCGAGACCAGCCGCCGCGTCATCCCGTCCAGACAACGGCCGGCGATCTCCGCTGCCGCCAGCACGAACACCTCGTTCGCGCCGGTGACGATGCCCACGTCCACTTCAGCCAGGCGGCCCAGCGGGACGATCCGCGGATGGTCCCGCAGTGCCCGCAGAAGGGCGATCTCGCGGCTGGTCAGGAAATACTTCAGCCATTTCTCCCGCCCGCCGCGCACGTCCTTTGGCTCGGCGTCGGCGCGCAGCCGATCGGGGTCGCGGGCCAGAAGGTCGGCGACGCTGGGCGCCTCAACCACCACGACCTGGCAGACATGCCCAGCCCGGCGGTCGGGCAAGGCACCATCGGCCAACAGCAGAATCACCTCCTGCTGCGCGTTCTCGAAGATCAGTTCGTTGCAGGCGACGATGGTGAGGGTGGCGAAGCGCTCGGTCAGGAAGGCACGCAGCTGGGTGGCGTAGGAGACCTGAAGCAGTTCGGCCGGTACCACCAGCGCCATGCGCCCGCCGGGTGCCACCGCCTCAGCTGCGGCGACGACAAACGGCGCCCAGATATTGGTCAGACGATTGGGTCGCAACCCGAGCGCGGTCATCAGCGCCATCGCCCGCCCGCGCGCGGGCTCCGGAAAGGACTGGTAGCGAATGAACGGCGGATTGCCGAGCACGGCGGCGTAGCGGCCGCGGCCCGCGCCCGCCCACCAGGCGAAGAACTCGCCGGTGATGATCGCCGCATCGGCTGCCGCATCGCCCGCCGCATCGGCAAGACGCGCGCGCGCCTTATCGGCTTCTGCGGGAACCAGTTCGACGCCGCGGAGCTGACCGCCAATCGCAGCCGGACCAGCGCCGAGCGCGCGCAACCGCGCCGCCGCTGCCGCCACGAACACGCCGTCGCCGCAGCTGGGTTCCAACACGCTGTCGCTGGCGTCGCGCACCGCCCAGCGGCACATCCAGGCGGCCAGCGCTGCGGGGGTGTAATAACCGCCGCGAAGTTTGTCGGTGTCCAACGCCACATAGCGTCCGCTCGGAGGCAGGCCGGCCGGCAGCAGGTCCGGCTCCGGTGCACGCCCCCGGGTCGAGACGCGGACGCTTGCGACCACACGCTCCGGCTTGGCACGAAGAAAGGTCACGACTGCGGCTCCCTGGCGCGGATGCCATGGGTGACGGGAAACAGCGGTGGCTGCTCCTGCTCGGATACCGCTTCTTCGGCCCGCCGGGTGAACCAATCCTTGAGGGTGAGCGAATCGGCAGCCAGCGCGGCATAGAGCCGGCGCTTCAATCGTGGGTCGATCTCGACCACGATCCGGCCGGAATTGCCGCGTGCCATATTGTCCCCCGATGTGCGTTAGGTAACATTACATCGGCTAACCCAGACCCGGCAAGCGCCCCAGCTTCATCATCCCCCCGCCATCACCGCGCCGCATTCGGCGTGCTTCATCCCCATGCCACCTCGCCGCACCATGGAGGCCGCAGGATGAAGCCGATGACCGACACCGACGCCCAGAACGAGCTCGACCGCCTGCTCAACGACCCCGCCA
>JAKAZN010000296.1 GCA_021815835.1 Pseudomonadota bacterium | reverse complement strand
CGCGCGGCGCTGGACTATCACCGCCTGCCGCGGCCCGGGAAGCTCAGCGTAGAGCCGACCAAGCGCATGGCGAGCCAGCGCGACCTGGCGCTCGCCTATACCCCCGGCGTCGCCGCGGTCTGCGAGGCGATCAAGGCCGATCCCGATACCGCCTACGACTACACCGCGCGCGGCAACCTGGTCGCGGTGATCTCCAACGGCACCGCGGTGCTGGGGCTGGGGAATATCGGCGCGCTGGCGGGCAAGCCGGTGATGGAGGGCAAGGCGGTGCTCTTCAAGAAGTTCGCCGGCATCGACGTGTTCGATATCGAAGTGGACGCGGCCGATCCGGACCGGTTCTGCGACGTGGTGGCGGCGCTGGAACCCACCTTCGGCGCGATCAACCTGGAGGACATCAAGGCCCCGGAATGTTTCGCGATCGAGGCAAGCTTGCGCGCCCGCATGGGCATCCCGGTGTTCCACGACGACCAGCACGGCACCGCGATCACGGTGGCCGCCGCGGTGACCAACGGGCTGCGCTTGCAGGGCAAGCGGCTGGAGCAGGTGAAACTGGTCACCTCGGGAGCCGGGGCGGCGGCGCTCGCCTGCGTCGATCTGCTGGTGAGCATGGGGCTGCGCGCGGCGAACGTGACCTTGACCGATATCGCCGGCGTGGTGCGCGCCGGGCGGCCAGGGATGCTGCCCAACATGGCGGCCTACGCGCGGGAGACGAACGCCACCACCCTGGAAGACGCGTTGGAGGGGGCGGATCTGTTCCTTGGCCTGTCCGCGCCGCGGGTGCTGAAACCGGAATGGCTGCCCCGGCTGGCCGACAAGCCGCTGATCCTGGCGCTGGCCAATCCCGATCCGGAGATCCTGCCCGAGCTCGCGCGCGCGGCACGGCCGGACGCGATCGTCGCCACCGGGCGCAGCGATTATCCGAACCAGGTCAACAACGTTCTGTGTTTTCCGTTCATCTTCCGCGGCGCGCTGGATGTGGGCGCCAGCACGATCAACCGGGCGATGGAGATCGCGGCGGTGGAGGCGATCGCGGGGCTCGCGCGCATGGAAGCCAGTGAGGTGGTGGCCGCCGCCTATGGCGGGGCGGCGCCGGTGTTCGGGCCCGACTACATCATTCCGAAACCGTTCGATCCGCGGCTGATCCTGGAGGTCGCGCCGGCGGTGGCGCGCGCGGCGATGGGCAGCGGCGTGGCGCGCCGGCCGATCGCCGATTTCGACGCCTACCAACGACAGTTGGAACGCTTCGTGTTCCGCTCCGGCCAGTTCATGCGCCCGGTGTTCGAGGCGGCGCGCAAATCGCTGCAACGCATCGTGTTCGCGGAAGGCGAGGACGAGCGGGTGCTGCGCGCGGCGCAGACCCTGGTCGATGACCGCATCGCGCGGCCGGTGCTGCTGGGACGGCGCGCGGCGATCGCGGCCAAGGTGCGGGCGATGGGACTGCGGCTCGATCTGGAGGGCGCGGTGCGGGTGATCGACGCGGCCGAGGACACCGCGCTGTTCGACCGGCTGCGCCCCGACTACATCCGCCTTGCCGGGCGGCGTGGCGTACCGCCGGAGATCGCCGCGCGGTCCCTGCGCACGCGCGGCGCGGTGGCGGCGGCGATGCTGCTGCACGCGGGCGAGGTGGACGCGGCGCTGGTGGGCGGCCCGGCCAATTGGTGGCGCCAGGTGCAATACATCCTGCCGATCATCCCCCGCTGCGCGGGCGCGAGCCGCGTCTATGCGCTGGCGGCGCTGATCCTGCCCACGGGGACCTTGTTCCTGTGCGACACGCATATGGTGGTCGATCCCACGGCGGAACAGATCGCCGAGATGACCGTGCTGGCCGCCGAGGCGGTGGCGGATTTCGGCATCGTGCCGAACGTGGCCTTGCTGTCGCACTCCAATTTCGGGGCGAGCGATTCCCATTCGGCGCGCAAGATGCGCCACGCGCTGGGACTGATCCGCGCGCGCTCGCCGGGGCTGGCGATCGATGGGGAGATGAACGCGGAATCGGCGCTGGTGGAAACCATCCGCGCCCGCGCGATCACCGACAGCGCCATTCGCGGCACGGCGAACCTGCTGGTGATGCCCAATCTGGACGCGGCGAATATCGCGTTCACCTTGCTGAAGGCGGCGGCGGACGCGCTGCCGGTGGGGCCGATGCTGCTCGGGCTGTCGCGGCCGATCCACGTGCTGGTTTCTTCCGTGACGGCGCGGGGGATCGTCAATCTCAGCGCCTTCGCGGCGCGGGAGGCGGCGAGCCGGGTCGCGGTGCCGTGACGCCGGCGGGCGGCGCGCGTGCCACCCGCGCGCCGCTTTGGATCGCCTGCGCCGTGCTGGTCGCGGCGGTGGCCTGCCTGATCTTCGCCGTCTTCCCGCTGGATTTTGTCGACGGACGCGCGATGTTCTGGCGCCGCGCGACCGGGGATGCCGCGCAGCACATCATCGGCGGGCGGTATTTCATTGCCGATGCCTGGCGCTGGCCGCTGCTGTTCGTGCCGGCGTTGGGACCGAACGGAACCAATATCGGGCTCACCGACAGCATTCCGCTGGCGGCGCTGATCGGCAAGCTCGGCCGTGCCTGGTGGGGGTTTCGCCGGCCCTATCTGCCGGTCTGGATCCTGGCCTGCTGGCTGGCCCAGGGGCCGGCCGGCGCGCTCGTGCTGTGGCAGGGCGGCGTGCGGCGGATCGCGCAGCTCGTGCTCGGCGGGCTGCTGCTGCTGTTCACCCCGGTGCTGCTGGCGCAGTTCGAACACGCCGCGTTGTGCGCGCAGTTCCTGATCCTGCTGGCGCTGGCGATCCATCTTGCCGCGGTCCGCGCGGCGCCGCGGCGATCGGCCTGGGCGTTCTATCCGCCGCTGCTCGTGGCCGCGTTGCTCGTGCACATCTATCTGCTGGCGATGGTGACGGGGATCGCGCTCGCGACCCTGCTGCACGGCCTGTGGACCGATCGGATGACGGTGCCGGGCGCGCTGGGCCGGCTTGCGTGCATGGCGTTGCCGGTCGCGGGCGCGATGGGGGCACTGGGGTATTTCGCGGTCGGGCCGATGCCGTTGCGGCCCTATGGGCTCTGGGCGTTCAACCTGGCCGCGCCCTTCGTTCCGGGATCGAGCCTGCTCACCGGCATCACCGGCCCCGCGCCTTGGATCGGCGGGGAGAGCCATGCCTGGCTCGGCGCCGGCGTGGCGGGGCTGGTGGTCCTGGCCGCGATCGTCTGCCGCCGCGCGTGGCGCGATCTTGCCGCGCGCCACGGGGCGAGCCTGGTGATGGCGATCGCGGTGGTGGTCTTCGCGGCGAGCTTCGCGGTGCGGCTGGGTCCCTGGACGGTGCTGGGGTTCCCGTTCGAGGCGGTGCAGACGGCGGCGATCGCCTGGGTGCGCGGCGAGCCCGGCGCGGTCGATCGCCTGCTGGCGGGGCTGACGGCGTGGGAATGGGCGCGGATCATGCTTTATCTGCTGGTGCTGGCCGGGCTCGCGGCGTGGCTGGTGGCGCATCTGCGGCGGCGGCGGCGGTGGCGGGCGGCGTGGTTCCTTGGCCTGGGCGTGGGGGCGATCGGGCTCGCCGCCGTGCTGCGCCCGCTGGCGGTGGCGGTGGTGGTCACCAATTTTCAGGCCTCGGAGCGGTTCGTCTGGATCGATATCTATCTGCTGGTCGTGCTGGCGATCGCCGGCCTGTGCCGGGCGTTGCCCGCAAGCGTGGCGAACGCGGTGCTGGCGCTGGCCCTGGTGGCGCAAATCGCCGATACCGCCCCGCTCTGGCAGGCGCTGCGGCGGGATTCCGTGATGGTGCCGCCGGCGCTGCCGGGCGCGGCGCGGCTGGCCTCGGTACTGGCGCGGGCGCGCGAGGTTCGGGTGGCGCCGACCTATCTCTGCGCCCACGCCGAGCCCTTGGCGCCGGACGCACGGCGCCGCCTGATCGCGCGGATCACCGCGGTCGATCTGTTCGTCTCGCGCTGGACGCTACCGACGGACTCGGTGCGCAATTCGCGGGCGAGCGCGATCCATCGGCGTGCCCTGGCGCGCGACTGCGGGGCGGCGCGGGCGGCGGATCGCTCTGGGGCGGGGCGCGCGGG
>JAKAZN010000295.1 GCA_021815835.1 Pseudomonadota bacterium | reverse complement strand
CCGATCTGAACGAAGATTGGGAAACGCCATGAAACTCGCGCGCCTGACAACCGAGCTGCTCAGCATCCCGGAAGACGAACCGCTGGCCGACGCGCCGGAACGCCCGGGCGCGATGCGTCCCGTCGTCGCGCTGCGGATGGAAACCGCCGACGGGATCGAGGGCATCGGCCTGACCTTCTATGGCGGCGCGCTGTCCGGGGCGCTGCGGAGCGCCGTCGAGGCGCTGGGGGCGCTGGCGATCGGCGAGAACCCGCTGCGGCCGGAGGCGATCGCGGCCAAGCTGCGCGCCGCTTCCGGCGGCTGCGAGCCGGGCGGGATTTTCACCCTGGCGGCGGCGGCGATCGACCTCGCGCTGTGGGACATCAAGGGTAAGGCCGCGGGGCTGCCGATCTGGAAGCTGCTGGGCGGCGCCCATGGGCGGGTGCCGACCTATGCCTCGGGCGCGCTGCGGCGCGGGCTGAACCACGACCAGGCCGCGACCGCGGCGGCGAAGCTGAAGGCGCGCGGCTTCCATGAGATGAAGATGCAGCTCGCGCTGCCCGGCCATCCGACGGTGACGGACGAGGTCACCCGCGCGCGCGTGATCCGCGAGGCGATCGGCCCGGATATCCGCCTGATGTGCGACATCAACCAGCGCTGGCGGGTGGAGCAGGCGATCGATATCGGCCGCCGCATCGAGGATGTGGGCCTGTTCTGGCTGGAAGACGTGACCGCGGCCGACGATTTCGCCGGCATTGCGCGCATCAACGCCGCGCTGTCCACCCCGATCGCCGGGGGCGAATATCTGTGGGGCGTGACCCCGCACCGGCACGCGATCGAGGCCCGCGCGGTCGATTACGTGATGGTCGATCTGGTGCGCGCCGGCGGCGTCACGCCGTGGCTGAAGATCGCGGGCATGGCGGAGGCGTTCAACCTGCCGATCGTCAGCCACGTGATCCCGGAGTTCCATTGCCAACTGATCGGCGCGATCCCGAACGGGCTGACGGTGGAATACATGCCGTGGATGCTGAAACTGTTCCACGAGACCCCGCCGGTCGTGGACGGCCATATCGAACTGCCGGAAACCCCGGGCTGGGGGCTGGCCTTCGATCCGGCGGCGTTGGCGCGGTTCCGGGTGGGCTGAGAGTTTGTGAACGAATGCCCGCGAGCCGCCTGAATCCGGCGAAACCCCCGCGTTTCCAACGGGCGTTCGTTCGCAAGTTCGATTGATTTTCACGCTCTGAGGCGTTCAGCCGAGCTTCAGGACTTCCCGGTAAACCGCCAGGGTCGCTGCCTGCATGCCGGCCGTGGTGCAGTGGGCCAGCACCGCGTCCCGCGCGGCGGCGCCGATCGCGGCGCGGGTCTCGGGCGGCAGGGCGAGCACGGCGTCGATCGCGGCGGCCAGCGCGGCGGGCTCGCCCGGGGGTACGCGCCAGCCGGTGATCCCGTGCGCCACGGTTTCCACCGGGCCGCCGAGATCGGCGGCGATGACCGGGCGGGCCATGGCCTGGGCCTCGATCACGACGCGGCCGAAGGCTTCCGGGGCGGTGGAGGCGTGGATCACCACGTCGGCGAGCGCGAGGGCGGCCGGCATGTCCGCGCATTCCCCGGCGAAACGGACGCGATCGGCCAGCCCGAGCGACGTGGCCTGGCGCAGCAGGCGCGCGGCGTAGGCGCGGCGGCCCTGGTCGGAGCCGACCAGCACGGCCACCGTATCGGTCGCAGCCAGCCGTGCCAGCGCGGCGATCAGCACGGACTGCCCCTTCCAGCCGGTCAGGCGGCCGGGGAGCATGAGCACCCGCGCATCCTCCGGCAGGTGCCAGGCCTCGGCGAGTTTCGCCACGCGCGGGCCGGTGATGGTGGCGGGGTCGAAGCGGGCCGGATCGACGCCGCGGGGGATGACGCGGATGCGGGCGGGGTCGGTGCGGTGGCGGGACTCGATCAGGCCGGCGATGTAGCGGCTCGCGGCGATGACGATGGCGCCGCGCGCCATGACCGCGTTGTAGCGGCGCTTGAAGGGCAGATCCTCGCCATAGGCGCCGTGATAGGTGGTCACGAATGGGGTGCCGGTGCGCCTGGCGGCCAGGTAGGCGGACCAGGCGGGGGCGCGGGAGCGGGCGTGGATCAGGCTCACGCCCTCGGCTTCGATCAGGCGGGCGAGGCGGATCGCATTGCGCAGGATCTGGATCGGATTGCGGGTATCGAGCGGCATGGTGATGTGGCGACCGCCGGCGCGCGCGATGGCGGGCACCAGCTTGCCGCCGGCGGAGGCGACGAGGGCGGTCCAGCCGGCGGCGGCGATCGCCTCGGTGATCTCGATCGTGCCGCGCTCGACCCCGCCGGTGACGAGGGAGGGCAGGACCTGGAGGATGACGGGGGCGGGCATCGGGCGGGTCTGTAAAGACAAATCGTTGCGCGCGGGAGGGGGCTTCCGTCACGCCGAAGGAACGGGCGCTCCCTTGCGCCCGGGGCGCGCAATTGGTACCGCCCCTGCCATGGTGACCCCCGTCCTGTTGAACCTTGCGGATCCCGGCCTCGACCCGGCGGAGACGGTTGCGCGGCTGGGGAAGACCAGCGTGCTGGTGATCGGTGACGCGATGCTGGACCGCTACGTCCACGGCACCGTGCGGCGCCAAAGCCCGGAGGCGCCGGTGCCGGTGCTGACCGAGGAACGCGAACTCGCCCTGCCCGGGGGTGCCGCGAACGTGGTGCGGCACCTGACGGCGCTGGGGGCGGCGGTCGCGTTCATTTCCGTGGTGGGGGACGATCCGTCGGGCTCGGACCTGACCGGGCTGGTGGGCGGGCAACCGAACGTGGAGCCCTGGCTGCTGGTGGAAGGCGGGCGGACCACGACCGTCAAGACCCGCTATCTGGCCGACGGGCGGCATCTGCTGCGCGCCGACCGCGAGCAGACCGACCCGATCCCGGAGCGGCTGGCCGAGCGGGTGTTGCGCATCGCGCGCGACGCGATGGCGGCAACCAGCCTGACCGTGCTGTCCGATTACGGGAAGGGGGTCCTGGCGCCGCCCTTGGCTGCGCGGCTGATCGCGGCGGCGCGGGAGGCGGGGCGGCCGGTGGTTGCCGCGCCGGCTCGGGGGTTGGGGATGGCGGGGCTGGCGGGATTTGCCGGGGCGGACGCGGTGGTGGTGTGCGAGGCCGACGATGCCGCCGCGCGGGCGGCGGCGCTGCGAGAGGCGCACGGGTTCGGGATGGTGCTGGCGGGGGATGCAGGTTCGCTGGCGCTGGCGGATGGGTCGGGGGTGCTGATTTTGCCTCGGCCGGAGGGGGCGGCTGGGGCGCGGCTGCCGGCCGATGCGCTGGTGGGGGTTCTGGCGGCGGCGCTGGCGGTGCGGCTGGAGCCTTCGGTGGTTCTGCGGCTGGCGGGGGCGGCGTTGGTGGCGGCCCGGGCGGCGGGGACAGGGGCGGTGCGGGGGGAGGCTCTGGCGGCGGCTTTGGCGGGGGTGGGGTAGAGGGGCGTGGGGCGGGACGTATACCGTTCGCGGTTATGGCTGGTCGTCCTTGGGTGACAACGCGCGCTGATGGTGGCTCCGCGCGGGGGCGTGGGTCGGTTTGAATGTCGCCCGTCTCGGGCGATCCAGCCGCATTGACGCACATGCGTCCGGAATCCGCTTGTAGTCCTGATTGGCATATTCTGCCAAGGCTGCTAACCTGCTTTCGGGTTCGGCATGGAGGATACGGGATGCCCACGAGAAACGTCGTGCTGACCGATTACCAGGAGACGTTCATATCCGGGCTTGTTGCGTCGGGCCGGTACCAGAACGCGAGCGAGGTGCTGCGCGAGGGCCTGCGGCTCATTGAGGAGAGAGGCGCCCAGGAGGCGGCAAAGTTGCAAATCCTCCGCGAGGCGGCCCAGGTCGGCTTCGCGGATTTCGATGCGGGGCGGTTCCTGGAGCTGGAGGGTGACACGATCGACGCGGTGATCGGGACTCTCGGACGGCAGGTCCGACGGAAGGGGCGCGGGACGCGCGCCTAGACATGGCGCGCCTACGGCTGTCCGCGATGGCGCAGGCGGACATCGTGAACCTGCTGACCTGGACAAAAGAGCGTTTTGGCGGTC
>JAKAZN010000294.1 GCA_021815835.1 Pseudomonadota bacterium | reverse complement strand
CGTTGGTCACGGACGCATTAGACCACTGAAGTGTTGAGGATGCGTTAAAATCCCCGGGGAAGGAGGCGCGGGGCGGATCGTTCTTTTGCGGCGGATGCGGCCGTGGGTGCGTACGACGCGGCCCTGACCCGGTTCGCCGCGCGAACCGACCTCGGTCTGCTTCGCAGCCCAGGCCCGCGCGCGGGAGAGCCGAAGGGTCTCGGGGTGGTCCGCATGGCTGGCAAAGGTTCGGCGCGGCTCTTATAGGGGGCCGAACGCCAGGGAACCCGCGCCCCGCCATGATCACCGCCTTTCGCCGCTATCTGGAAACCTGGCCGGTCCGCCTGCTGTTCGGCGTGATGGTGATCGCCTTCGTCGCCTGGGGCGTGGGCGACGTCGTCCGCCGCATCGGCACCTCGAGCTGGATCGCCAAGGTCGGCGGCCAGGAGATCAGCCCCGGCCAGTTCAACGAAATCTTCGAACGCGACCTGGCTCTCGCCGAACAACGCCTGCCGGAAGGCCAGAACGTCACCGCCACCCTGCGCCGGCAGGTCGCCAACGCGGCACTCGACCAGGAGATCGCCCAGGCGGCGCTGAGCGCGGAGCTGGTCCGGCTGCGCATCGCCGTGCCGGACGGCGCGGTGCGCCAGGCGGTGTTCGCGATGCCCGCGTTCAAGGGCCCGGGCGGGGCCTTCGACCGCGCCCGGATGAATGCCGCGCTCGCCAATAACGGGATCTCGGAAGACCGGTTCCTCGGCATGGTCAGCGGCCAGATCGCGCAGGAGCAATTGATCGGCGCGCTGAGCGCGGGCCTCGCCCCGCCGGACCTGCTGGTCGATCGGCTCTACCGCTTCGTCGCCGAGCGACGCTCGGCCCTGGTCGCCGAAGTGCCCTTCGCCGCCGCGCCGCCGCCCGCCGCGCCGGACGCGGCGGCGCTGCGGCGGTGGTACGCCAACCACCCCTGGCTCTATCGCATCCCTGCCTACCGCACGATCAAGCTGGTGGCGCTGACCACCGACAGCCTGGGCCGGACCATCACGCCCAAGCTGGCCGAGCTCCAGGCCGATTACGCCGCGCACAAATCGATCTACGTCACGCCCGAGCTTCGGGCCCTGCGGGTGCTGGTCCTGCACGACCCGGCCACGGCGAAGGCGCTGGCCGCACAGTGGCGGGGCGGGGCGGATTGGACCGCCATGCAGGCGGCGGCCAAGGCGGCGGGCGGTACCGCGGTGGCGCTCGATCCCACCTCCGCCGCCGGCCTGCCCGATCCGGCGCTCGCCAAGGCCGCCTTCGCCGCGACGTCGGGGACCGTCGCCGGGCCGGTCACCACCGCGCTTGGCATCGACGTGCTCGAAGTCACCAAGATCGTGCCCGGCGCGGCGCAGAGCTTCGCGCAGGCGCGCGACGCCATCGCGGCGAAACTGCGCGCCGCGCGCGCCGCGAGCCGCATCTACGACGTGGTGCACCAGGTGAACGACGTGCTCGGCACCGGCGCCGGCCTCGGCAAGCTGCCCGGGGATATCGGGCTGGTCGGCGCCTCCGGCACGCTCGACGCGAAGGGGATGACGCCTTCGGGCACGCCGGCGCCGCTGCCGGGGCCGGCGGCGTTGCGCGCGGCGATCCTGAAGGCGGCCTTCGCCACCGATCCCGGCCAGCCGCCGGCCGAGATGACCGAGGTTCCCGCCTCCGCCGCCGGCGGCGCGGCATTTTTCGCGCTGACGGTGGAGAAGGTGACGCCGCCCGGGGTGAAGCCCTTTGCCGCCGTGAAGGACCAGGTGGCGGCGCAATGGACCGCGGCGCAAAAGCGCAAGGAAGCCGAGCGGATCGCGACCCGCGCGCTGGCCGCCATGCAGGGCGGTCAGGATTTCGCCGCCGCCGCCGCCGCCGCGGGGCTCGCGGTGCGCCCGACGCCGCTGGTGGGCCGCCAGGGGCAAGGCGGGTCGCTGCCGGCGGCCCTGGTCCAGGCGCTGTTCCGCCTGAAGCCGAAGCAGCCGACGATGGTGCAGACGGCGAACGGGTTCCTGCTCGCCGTGCCGGCCGCGATCGTCCATCCCGATCCGGCGAAGGACAAGACGCAGGTTGCCGCGCTGCGCGCCGTGCTGGGCCGCGCGATGGCGCAGGATGTGGCCGGCGGCTTCGCCGCGGCGCTGCGCGCGCGCGCCCACCCGCGGATCGACCAGGGCCAGCTCGATAGTTTCGTCAATAACGGCCAATAGAGGTGCCGCGATGAACGCCCCGCTTCCCACCGGCTTCGCCGGGTTCCGCGCGGTCCATGACAGCGGTCGCGGAACCCTGGTGAGCTGGCGCGGCGTGGCCGATCTGGAAACCCCGGTGGCGGCGTTCCTGAAGCTCGCGCAAGGACGGCCCAACGCCTTCCTGCTGGAAAGCGTGGAAGGCGGCGCCGCGCGCGGGCGCTATTCCGTGATCGGCATGGACCCGGACCTGATCTGGCGCTGCCGGGGCGGCACGGCGGAGCTCAACCGCGCCGCCGCCGCCGCGCCGCACGCCTTCGTGGCCGAGGCCGCCCCGCCGCTCGACAGCCTGCGCGCGCTGATCGCCGAGACCCGCATCGATCTGCCGCCCGGCCTGCCGCCGATGGCCGGGGGCCTGGTGGGTTATCTCGGCTACGACATGGTCCGGCTGATGGAGCGTCTGCCGGAGAAGAACCCCGACACGATCGGCATCCCCGACGCGCTGCTGCTGCGGCCCACCCTGTTCGCGATCTTCGACAACGTGAACGACGAACTGACCCTGGCCGCGCCGGTCTATCCGCGCGCGGGCGTCTCCGCCGAGGCGGCGTGGGAGGCGGCGCAGGCGAAGCTCGCCGAGGCGCGCGCCGCGCTCGATCGCCCGGTGCCGCGCGCCGCCCCACCCGTGGCGCTGCCCGCCCCGCCGGCGCCGGCATCGTCGATGACGCCGGAGGCGTTCATGGCGGCGGCGCGGCGGGCGAAGGAGTACATCGCCGCCGGGGATGCGTTCCAGATCGTGCTGAGCCAGCGCTTCTCCGCGCCCTTCGCGCTGCCGCCGCTGGCGTTGTATCGCGCGCTGCGGCGGATCAATCCGGCGCCGTTCCTGGTCTATCTCGATCTCGGCGGCTTCGCCGTGGTGGCCTCCAGCCCGGAAATCCTGGTGCGCCTGCGCGACGGGATCGTGACCCTGCGCCCGCTCGCCGGCACAAGGCGGCGCGGGGCGACGCATGAGGAAGACCAGGCGCTGGAAGCCGAGCTGCTGGCGGACCCGAAGGAACGCGCCGAGCACCTGATGCTGCTCGATCTGGGGCGCAATGATGTGGGGCGGGTGGCGGAGCTCGGCTCGGTGAAGGTGACCGAGAGCTTCGTGGTGGAGCGGTTCAGCCACGTGATGCATATCAGCTCGAACGTGGAAGGCCGGCTGGAGGCGGGCAAGGACGCGCTCGACGCGCTGATCGCGGGCTTTCCGGCGGGCACGCTGTCGGGCGCGCCCAAGGTCCGCGCGATGGAGATCATCGAGGAGCTGGAGGGCGAGCGGCGCGGCATCTATGCCGGCTGCATCGGCTATTTCGCCGCCAACGGCACGATGGACACCTGCATCGGGCTGCGCACCGCGCTGGTGAAGGACGGCATGATGTATGTGCAGGCCGGGGCCGGGATCGTCGCCGATTCCGATCCCGCGGCGGAGCAGGAGGAATGCCGCCAGAAGGCGCGCGCCCTGTTTCGCGCCGCCGAGGAGGCGGTGCGGTTCGCCGCCGGCGAGGGCTAGCGCGCGGGCGCGCCGCCCCCCCCGGGCGCCCCCTCGGGCCCGGCTACTGGGTCAGCAGGACCTGGCCGGTGGCGGAGGCGAGCGTGCTGTTGGCGGGCGCGCTCGGGCAGCTCAGGCTGTACTGGGCGTCGTTGTAGTCGTAGTCGTCCCTGCCGCCGCCCATGTCGTTCCAGAAGAAATAGACCGTCTGGCCCGGCATCTTCGCGCAGTTCACCGTTGCGTTGGCGGGCGTGGCGTTGGTGCAGCCGCCTGGGGTCTCGGTCGGGGTGGGATTGGTCGGGGTGGCGACGACGACCTGCAGCGCGCAGTTCTTCGCGAAGCTCGGGTAGGCGTTCTTGCTCGGCGGG
>JAKAZN010000293.1 GCA_021815835.1 Pseudomonadota bacterium | reverse complement strand
TTGGCGGCGCAACTGCCCTTGGGGTGCCCGTCCGGCCGGCGATTGGTGCAGACGAAGACGTGATCGGAATAGAAAAGCGGCGGATCGTTCGGCAAGGGCTGGCCCATGGGGGGGTCCTGAACTGGGGGAAGGCTTCATCCCCCGCCGCGCGTGACCCGGCAAGGGGGTTGGGTTCCGCGAACACGTTATGTGCAGGCATTTCGGGTCACGGGATCGTTCCACCCCCGCGTCAGGCTCGGCCTGGTGCCCCGGTGTTTCCGTCCCCCATCCGCGTCCCACCCGGCGCGACCAGGAGCGGGGGCCTCGTGGCCCCTGGCTGCACGGACGGCTTCGAACGGGACCCGGCCGAATGCGCCCGCGCGCCGACTGACCCACCAAGCCGCGGGCGGTTTGCGCGGCAGGCGATTCCCCGGCAGGTTTTCCGGCCCGCACGGCCGCGGGCCGGGACCGCCGCGTGGCGCGCGCGTCCCCGGCGCCTGACCCGCCACGGAGACCGCCGCATGTCCGCGCCCACCCCGCCCGCTGCCCCCGCTCCCGAGGCGGCGAACCTGCTCCGCTTCGCCTCCTCCCCCTATCTGCTCCAGCACGCCGACAACCCGGTGCACTGGCGCGTCTGGGGCGCCGCGGCTCTGGCCGAGGCGCGGGAATCGGACAAGCCCATCCTGCTCTCGATCGGCTACGCCGCCTGCCACTGGTGCCACGTCATGGCCCATGAATCCTTCGAGGACCCGGCCACCGCCGCGGCGATGAACGAACGCTTCGTCAGCATCAAGGTGGACCGTGAGGAGCGGCCGGATATCGATCACGTCTACATGTCCGCGTTGCACGCGATGGGCGAGCAGGGCGGTTGGCCGCTGACCATGTTTCTCGCTCCCGATGGCACGCCATTCTGGGGCGGCACCTATTTTCCGCCCGAGCCGCGCTGGGGCAAGCCCTCTTTCCGCCAGGTGCTGGAGGGCGTCGCCGCCGCCTGGACCACGCGCGATCCGATGGTCGCGCACAATACCGAGGCGCTGCGCGCCGCCCTGGCGCGGATGTCCGCGGTGCCCGAGCCCGGCGACCTGCCCGGCGCGGAGGCGCGCGCCCGCGCCGCCGCCGCGCTGCTGCGCCTGACCGATCCCGAGCATGGCGGGCTGCGCGGCGCGCCGAAATTTCCCAATCCGCCGATTTTCCGCTTCCTGTTCCAGCACGCCTGCCGCACCGGCGAGCCGGCGGGCAAGGCGGCGCTGCATCTGCTGCTCGGGCGGATGTCGCAAGGCGGGATCTACGATCACCTCGGCGGCGGCTACGCGCGCTACGCCACCGACGGCATCTGGCTGGTGCCGCATTTCGAGAAGATGCTCTACGACAACGCCCAGATCCTGGAGTTGCTGGCCGTTGCGGCGGCCGACCGGGCCGACCCGCTCTACGCCGCGCGCGCCGCCGAGACGGTGGACTGGATGCTCCGCGACATGGCGGCGGGTGCGGCGTTCGCGGCGTCGGAGGATGCCGATTCCGAAGGCGAGGAGGGCAAATTCTATGTCTGGACCGAAGCCGAGATCGACGCGCTGCTCGGACCGGACGCGGCGGCGTTCAAATCCGCCTATGACGTGACGCCGGCGGGCAACTGGGAAGGCAGGACCATCCTGCGGCGGATGTCGCCACCCGGCGATGCCGAGGCCGAGGCGGCGCTCGCGCGCTCGCGCGCGACGCTGCTGGCGGCGCGGTCGCGCCGGGTCCGCCCCGGACGCGACGACAAGGTGCTGGCCGACTGGAACGGACTTGCCATCGCCGCGCTGGTGCGCGCCGGCGCGGTGTTCGCCCGGCCCGACTGGATCGCGCGCGCCGGCATGGCGTTCGATGCGGTGCGGCGCGATCTCGCCACCGCGGACGGGCGCGTCGCGCACGCCTTCCGTCTCGGGCGGATCGGCGCCGCCGGGCTGCTCGACGATCAGGCGGCGATGGCGCGCGCCGCGCTGGCCCTGTTCGAGGCCACTGGCGCGGCGGCCCGGCGGGACCAGGCGATCGCGCTCGCCGAGGCGGCGCTCGCCTGGTTCGGCGACGGCGCGGGCGGCGTGTTCCAGAGCGCCAGCGATGCCGCCGACGTGCCGTTGGCCCGTCCCCGCACGGCGGCCGACAATGCGACGCCCGCGGGCGCCGGACTGCTCGCCGAGGTGTTCGCGCGGCTCTGGCACCTGACCGGGGAGGATCGCTGGCGATCGCGCGCCGAGGCGCTGGCGCGGGCGTTCTTCTCGGTCCCGGAACAGGCGGCGGCGATGCCGGGCCTGCTCGCGGCGATCGATCTGCTGGAGAACGCCGCGACCGTCGTGGTGGCGGGGCCGGAGGAGCATCCGCTGACGCGGCACTTATGCGCCGCGGCACTGACCGCGCCCGACCCGGCGATCGTGCTGCTGCGCGCGCCCGAGGCCGCCGCGTTGCCTGACGCGCATCCGGCCTTCGGCAAGGCGCCGGGCCCGGCCGGCGCGGCGGCCTATGTCTGCCGGCGCGGGGTCTGCGGTCTGCCGCTGAGCGATGCGCCCGCGCTGCGATCGGCGCTCGGCGGCTGAGCCGGGCCATGCATGGTCCCGACCTCGCCGGCGCGATCGCGCCGCTCGACTGGATCGGAACCTTCGTGTTCGCGCTCAGCGGCGGGCTGCGCGGGGTGGAGAAGGCGTTCGACCTGTTCGGCGTGCTGTTCCTGGCCTTCGTCGTCGCGGTCGCCGGCGGCATCATGCGCGACGTGCTGATCGGCGCCTTTCCCCCGGCCGCGATCACCGAGCCCCATTATTTCCTGATCGCCATCGGCGGCGGAATGGTCACGTTCCTGTGGTATCCGCGCATCGCCGCGCTGCGTCAGCGGATCCAGTTCTTCGACGCGCTGGGCCTCGGGCTGTTCGCGGTGATCGGCACGCAGAAGGCGATCGCGCACGGCATCAATCCGCTGATGGCGGCGCTGATGGGCATGCTGACCGGCATCGGCGGCGGCATCACGCGCGATATCCTGGCCGGCGATACGCCCTATGTGCTGCGCAGCGAGCTTTACGCGCTGGCCGCGCTCGCCGGCGGCGCGGTGGTCGTGCTCGCCGACCGGCTCGGCGCGCCGCCGCTGGCCGGCATGCTGGCGGGCGCGGCTTCCTGCATCTTCCTGCGGCTGATGGCGATCTATCGCGGCTGGACCGTGCCGGTGAAGCGCCACGGCGGCGGGGCGGAGCGGGAATAGCCATCGAGCACGCCGGCAAGCCGCCGGATGCCCTCGGCGATCGCCCCCGGCTCCAGCCCGCCGAAGCCCATCACCATGCCCGCGCAATCGGGCCGCGCCGCGCCGCCGTCCGGATCGTAGAGCGGGCTGATCGGGTAGAGACCCACGCCGGTCCCGCGCGCCGCCTCGGCCAGCATCGCCTCGCCGGCGCGCGGGATGTCGCGAAACCACGCCACCAGATGCAGCCCGGCATCGGCGCCGGTGACCGCGACGCGATCGCCGAGCCGCGCGGTCAGCGCACCGAGCAGCGCCGCCCGCCGCTCGGCGTTGCGCCGGCGCATCCGCCGCAGATGCCGCTCATAGGCGCCGGAGGCGATCAGCTCGGCCAGCGCCTCCTGCTCCAGGCTCGGCGCGTGGCGGTCGGCCAGGCGCTTGGCGGCGGCGAACACCGCCACCAGCTCCGGTGCCAGCACCAGATAGCCGAGCCGCAGCGAGGGCGCGAGCGTCTTCGAGACGGTGCCGAGATAGATCACGTTCGCCGCCGGCTCGAGCGCGGCGAGCGGGGGGATCGGCGCGATGTCGAAGCGGTATTCGCTGTCGTGATCGTCCTCGATCACCAGCGCTCCGGTCGCGCGCGCCCAGGCGAGCAGCGCGCCGCGCCGCGCCGCCGGCATCACGCCCCCGAGCGGGAACTGGTGCGACGGCGTAACATGCGCGAGCCGCGCGCCATCGCGCGGCAAGGCGGCGACGCGGAGCCCGTCGTGGTCCACCGGCACCGGCAGCAGCCGTGCCCCGGCGGCGCGGAAGACCTGGCGCGCCATCACGTATCCGGGGTCCTCCACCACCGCCCCGGCGCCGGGATCGAGCGCGATGCGGGCGCAGAGATCG
>JAKAZN010000292.1 GCA_021815835.1 Pseudomonadota bacterium | reverse complement strand
GCCGAACCCGAACCACCCCGCGCCCCCGCCGCCCCCGCCGCCGCCCCCGCCGCCGCCGCAGACGCCGCCGCCGCCCGCCCCCCCCCCCCCGGTGAAGGCGCCGCCGCCCACGCCCTCGCCCGTCCCCGCGCCGAGCCTGCCCACCCCGCCGGTGCCGCACACGCCGCCGCAGCCGAAACCGCCCGCCAAGCCCGCCCCGCCCCTGCCGCTGCCTCCGGTGCCCACCAAGCCGCCACCGCCGAGCCAGACCTCCCAGCCCAACGCCACCCAGAACCCGGCGCCCAACACGCACGCGCTGTTGAACACGCTGATGAAGCTGCGCGCCGAGGTGAAGCCGGTGCCGCCCACCGCGCGCTACAACCCGAACCAGGGCGGCGCGCCGCATGGCGGGGGCAGCCCGCTCGGCAACGACACCGCCGCGCTCAGCGCCTCGCAGCGCGCGGCGATCGGGGCCTATGTGCGGCGCTGCTGGACCTACGATCCGGGCGCGCCGCACGCGAGCGAACTGCAGGTGATGATGACCGTGACGACGGATCCGGATGGGGTGGCGCGGGTGGTGGAAATCGCGCCCGCCGACCAGGCGCGGATGGACGGCGATCCGGTGTTCCAGGCCTTCGCCGAGCGGGCGCGGCGCGCGGTGCTCGACCCGCGCTGCGCGAATTTGCCACTTCCGCGCCATCTTTTGGGCAAGGTGAACGTGCTGAGCTTCCGGTTCAGCCCATAGTTTTCGTCCGATGAAATCTTCGACACCGCCCGGACGGCGCATTGCGCCCGGGGTGGCAACCATGAAACAGGACGCCATGACCGATCCCATGCTGCCCTTTCCTCCCCGCTCCGCGTTCCAGCTTCCCGCGCGGTGGCTGCCCCGGCGCCAGCTGATCGCGGGTGCCGCGGCGCTGCCCGCGCTGTCGGCGACCGCGCTGGCGCAGACGCAGGCCGCCGCGCCGGCGCCTGCCGCCGCTCCCGCCACTGGGTCCGGCGCGGCGGAAGGCGCGGTGATCGACGTCAATCGCGCGCGCGCCGCGCCGATCCCGATCGCGCTGCCGGATTTCGCCGGCGGCGATCCGGCCTCCGCCGCGCTGGGGCACAACCTCGCGCAGGTCATCACCAACGATCTCGGCAATAGCGGCCTGTTCCGTCCGCTGGCGACCGACGCCTTCATCCAGGCCGCCGGCGCGGCGGCGGGCACGCAGCCCGCGACACCGGAGTTCGCGAACTGGACGACGATCGGCGCGCAGGCGCTGGTGACCGGCCACGCCACCGTCTCGGGCAGCACGATCCAGGTGGATTTCCGGCTGTGGGACGTGCTCGCGCAGAAGCAGTTGCAGGGCACCGCCTATACCTCCACCCAGGCGAACTGGCGGCGCATCGGCCATATCATCGCCGATGCGATCTACCAGCGCCTGCTGGGCGAGCCGGGGTATTTCGACACCCGCATCGTCTATGTCTCGCTCACCGGCCCGCGCGGGCGGGAGCGTCATCGTCTCGCGGTCATGGACCAGGACGGCGCCAATAACCGCTTCCTGACCGACGGCAGCTGGATGGTGCTCACGCCGCGCTTCGCGCCGAAGGGCGACACGATCTGCTTCATGAGCTTCGCCAACCAGACGCCGCGGGTCTATCTGTTCGACCTCGCCACCGGCCGGTCGAGCGCGCTCGGCGATTTCTCCGGCATGACCTTCGCGCCGCGCTTCGCCCCCGATGGCGGCAGCGTCATCATGGCGGTGGCGCATGGCGGCGGATCGGCGATCGTCTCGGTCGATCTCGCCTCGCGGCGGGTGCGGCAGATCACCAATGCGAGCTCGATCGACGTGAGCCCGTGCTACAGCCCGGACGGCTCGCAGATCGTGTTCAATTCCGATCGCGACGGCACGCCGCAGCTCTACATCATGAACGCCGACGGGTCGGGCGTGAAGCGGATCAGCTTCGGCCACGCGAACTACACCACGCCGGTCTGGTCGCCGCGCGGCGATCTGATCGCCTACACCCGGTATGGCGGGTCGGAGGCGAATTTCTCGATCGGCGTGATGGCGCCCGACGGCACCGGGGAGCGCGCGATCGCCGATGGCTGGGACGTGGAAGGGCCGACCTTCTGCCCGAACGGGCGGGTGCTGATGTATTTCAGCCAGAGCCGCGCGACGGGTCCTCAGGGCCAGGGCTTCGGCTCGCAGTTGATGACGATCGACATCACCGGGTTCAACCAGCGGATCGTGCCGACGCCGACCCAGGCTTCCGACCCGGCCTGGTCGCCGCTCGGGGGCTAGCCCTGCGGATCAGGCGTGGGTGATGCCGCCGTCCACCGTGATGGTCTGGCCGGTGACGTAGGAGCTGTCCTCCGAACACAGGAACCGGATCACGCCGGCGACCTCCTCCGGCGCGCCCCAGCGGCGGAGCGGGATGTCGTCGGCCCCGCGCGCGCCGCGCTCGGCGATGATGCCGGCGGCCATGCTGGTGTCGATGATCCCCGGCGCCACCGCGTTCACCAGCACCTTCGGCGCGAGCTTGCGCGCCAGCGAGCGCGTGAGGCCCACCAGCCCGCCCTTGGCCGCGGCATAGGCGGCGCGATCCGGACTGCCGCGACGGAACGCGAGCGAGCTTGCAAACACCATCCGCGCCGCGCCGCGCGGCCCGGTGGGTTCCGCGGCGCGCGGGATGAAGGCCACCGCCATGTCGTAGGCATTCGTAAGGTTGGCCGCGATCGCGCGGTCCCAGACCCCGTGATCCTCCGCCGAGAGCGGATCGGGCTCGAACAGGCCGGCCAGGTGGATCAGCGCGGCGACCGGACCGCCCGCCTGATCGAGCGCCGTCGCGCATGCCGCGGGGTCGGCCAGATCGGAGCGCCAGGCCGCCAGCCGCGCGGTGCCGAGGACCCGCTCCGCCGCCTCCAGCCGCGCCGCGTCGCGATCGATCAGCAGCACATGGGCGCCGCCGTCCAGGAACAGCCGCGCGCTCGCGATCCCGATTCCGCCCGCGCCCCCGGTGATGGCAATGCGCTGGCCCGCGAACGGGGCCATCTCAGGCGGCCTCCGCCAGGGCGGCGGCGCGGTCCGCCATCACCTGCACGCGCAGCATCCGGCGCGGCTCATCCGGCAGGTAGTCGGCCACCGCGTTGTGGTTGGTGCCGATATTATCCCACATCAACACGTCCCCCACGGCCCAGTGATGCGCGTGCAGGTATTCCGCGCGCTCCTGGTGGCGGAACAGGAAGTCGAGAATCTCGCCCGATTCCTGGGGGTCCATCCCGTCGATCCACATCGTGTAGCCGGGATTGGCATACAGCACGTCGCGCCCGGTGATCGGGTGGCGGCGAAACAGGGGCTGGGAGACCGGCGGCTTCTTCGCGCGCTGCTCGGGGGTGAGCGGCTTGCGGGTGGAGCCGGGACGGGCGCGCATCATGTCCCAGAACTTGGCGAAATCATGCGTGGCGGTGCGGCCTTCCAGGCGGTGCTTCAGCGCCTCCGGCAGGTCGGCACAGGCCGCGTGCATGTCGCGGAACTGGGTCTGACCCAGGGGTTTGCCGTTGCGCTGAGGTACATGGGTGGCGTGCAGGATGTTGGCGAGCGCGATGTCGTGGCTGTACGACATATCCGTGTGCCAGCCCTGGCCGGCGTCGTTCAGGCCGAGCGCCCGGCCCGCCGCGTCCTTCATGTTCGACAGCACCATGACCTCGGGCACCGCCGGGTCGTGGGCGACGTTGGCGACGTTGATCTCGAGCGTGCCGAACCGGGCGCCGAACGCGGCGAGCGCGGCCGCCGTGAGGTCCTGGTTCGGGAAGCACAGCACCCCATGGGCGCCGAGGGCGGCGAGGAGGGCGGCGGTTTGCGCGTCGGTGATGGGGTGGGCGAGGTCGATGCCGGTGACATGGGCGCCGAGCGCCTGGCCGGTGGGGGTGATCTGCATGGGCGGTCCCTCCATGGGTCGCGCCGGCCGGGGCGGGGACGGCCGGTCAGTGATGGGCCGCGATCCGCCGGGTGGCGATCATGGCATCGGTGACGGCGAGGATGTTGGCAGGAATGCTGGCACGGAGGGCAGCGTAGCAAACCGGCCCAGGCTTGTCGCGCCCAGGCTTGTCGTTCCCGG
>JAKAZN010000291.1 GCA_021815835.1 Pseudomonadota bacterium | reverse complement strand
CCATGGTGGGGGTGAGGTACCAGTCCTGGCGACGGAAGGGCACCACGCAATGGCCGTGCTCGCGGAACCAGGCGAGATCGCGGGGCGGCTCGCCGAGACCGGCGGTGGCGGCCTGGCAGACCGCGTTCCAGATCGTTTCGGGGCTATGGGCCCGGTCGGTGGGCAGAGAGAAATCGAACCCCTCGCCCTTGAGTGGGGCGCCGGCCGCGCCGCGGTTGAGGGCGGCATTGTAGCGTTCGAGCAGCCCGGAGCGGCGGGCGAGTTCGGTCGCGATCCAGGTGAAATCGCGCGCCTGCCCACGCGGGGCCACCGCCGCGGCGCGCAGCGCGAAGCCCTGGTGGTCCCAGTGCTGCTCGACATATTTGGTGCCGCCGACGCGGATCAGCTGGGTGCTTTCCAGATCGGTCGCATCCGGCAGCAGGATGTCGGCCATATGGTTGGTTTCGTCCATCGTGTAGGCGAAGGCGACGATGAACTTCATGCGCGCCATGGCGCGGGTGATGCGCGCGGTATCCCAGAACGAGATCGCGGGGTTGGTGCGGAAGGCGAACCAGAGTTCGGGCGGCGGCGGGTCCGGCCATTCAGCCGGAGGGTCCTCGGCGAACATCCAGGCCAGATGCGTGGGCCCCAGGGCCTGCGCCCAGGGCGAGTTGCCGACGATCGGCACCAGGCTGCGATGAGCGTTGCGCCCGGTGGGCCGCGCCGCCCAGTCCTGGCGGTCGGTGGCGTTGAAATGCGCCGCCATGAACCCGTCCTCGCCCGGGGTGACACTGGCGAGGCGGTTCTCGTGCGGCTTGTTGAGGCGCACCGTGGTGCCGAGCGTGCCGCCCGGAACTTCGAGCGCGCCCACCAGCACCGCCAGCATGGTGCGCGCCCAGCAGCATTCATAGGCGCCCCAGCCATTGTTGATGGTCTTGCCCAGGGTGACGGCGACCGGACGGAACGGCAGGGACTGCCCGTCGATGGTGATGGTCTCGCCCACGCAGGCGTGGTCCAGGTAATCCCTGGCGATGCGGCGGATGGTGGCGGGCGGGATGTCGCAGATCGCGCCGGCCCAGTCGGGCGTGCAGGGGTGCAGCGTCTCGGCCATCACGGTGAAGGCGGTGCGGGCGGGAACGTCGTGCCAACTCGTGATCTCCCCGTCCGGGCCGCGGGTGATGGCGGCGGGGACGGTGAAAATGCCTTCCAGCGCCGGGCGCGTGTCAGGGGTATCGTGCGCTACCGCGCAGGCGGCGGTTTCATCCCACAGCAGCGGCGCGCCGGTGTCGGGATCGCGCAGGTAGAGCCCGTCCGGGCCGACCAGATAGGGCGAGGCGGTGCGCGCGAGCAGGAACGGCTGGTCGAGCCGGGCGCGCGGGGCCTCGAACAGCAGCGCGTGGACCAGCGCGAGCAGGAAAGCGGCGTCGGTCTTGGGCTTGATCGGCACCCATTCGGCGGCGCCGGCGGCGGTGGGCGAGAGGTGCGGTTCGATCTGGATCCGCTTCATCCCCCGCGCCCGCGCGTCGGCGCCGCGGCGCACCGCGCAGACCCCGCCCGAGACATCGGCGTTGTTGCCGCAGGAGATCAGATAGCGGGTATGCACGGTATCGGCGGTGACGGTGAAGCCGCGATGCCAGAACTCGCCGTAGAGATGCTCCGAATGGACGCATTTCACGCCCTGGCCGGAGCCGAAACTGTAGTCGATCGGCCCCCAGGCGGCGAGGAAGGCGGGGAAGGTGCCCATGTAGCTCTGCGGCGTGCCGCCATGGCCGAAGGTGGCCGCAAGCCGCGGCAGCCCGGCCTCGTCCAGCAGGCCGCGGGCGCGGATGTCGGCGAGGCGGGCGGCGATGGTATCGAGCGCCTCATCCCAGGTGATCGGCACGAAGCCCGGGTCCTGGTCGCGGCCCTTGCGCGGATTGGTCCGCCGCATCGGCGTCAGCACGCGGTGCGGATTATCGGTCTTCTGGATCAGGCCGAACGCCTTCACGCAGACCCGACCGAGACCCGGGTGGATGGCGGCGGCGGAGAGGTCGGGTTCGATCCGCACCGCCACCCCCTCCTTGACCCGCACCCGCATCAGGTCGGGGCCGGCGACGCAGTTGTAGCAATAGCTGGGGACGGTGGTGGTGGCGGTCATTCCCGGCTCCTCAACCCTTCGGGCGCAGGTCGCAGAGCCGCACCGCCTTGCCGGCCGAGCGCGGCAGGGAGCCGGGAGCTTGCAGCGTCACCGCGACGGTCACGCCGACCAGCGATTTGACCTGATGGATCACTGCCGCGGCGAGCGCCGGCCAGGCCGCGCCGGCGAGGGCCGGGTCCGGCTCCAGCTCGATGGTGAGCGCGTCCATCGCCCCGGCGCGGCGCAACACCAGCCGGTAATGCGGGCTGGCGCCGGGGACCCCGGTCAGGGCGGCCTCGATCTGCGTCGGATACACGTTCACCCCGCGCAGGATCATCATGTCGTCGTCGCGCCCGGTGATGCGCATGATGCGGACATGGTTGCGCCCGCAGGGACACGGGGAACGATCCAGCCGGGTGATGTCGCGGGTGCGGTAGCGGATCATCGGCAGCGCGTCCTTGGTGAGCGTGGTGATCACCAGTTCGCCGGTCTGCCCCGGTTCCAGCACGGCGCCGGTGGCGGGATCGATCACTTCGAATAGAAAATGGTCTTCCCAGCCGTGCAGCCCGTTTTCCGCCTCGCACTCCACCGCGACGCCCGGCCCCATGATCTCCGACAGCCCATAGACGTCACGGGCGATGATACCGAGGCGGGATTGCAGCGCCGCGCGCATCCCTTCCGACCAAGGCTCGGCGCCCAACATGCCGAGGCGCAGGCGGGAGGCGCGGAGATCGACCCCCTGCCCTTCCGCCACCTCGGCGATGTTGAGCGCATAGGAGGGGGTGGCGCAGAGCACGTCGGCACCGAAATCGCGCAACAGGACGATCTGGCGCTCGGTGCCGCCGCCGGAGACCGGCACCACGGTCGCCCCCAGGCGCTCGGCGCCGTCATGCGCACCGAGGCCGCCGGTGAAGAGCCCGTAGCCATAGGCGTTGTGGATGACATCGCCCGGCCGCGCCCCGGCCACCGCGAAGCAGCGGGCCATCAGCCCGGCCCAACGGTCGAGGTCGGCGGCCGTGTAGCCGACCACGGTGGGGCGCCCGGTGGTGCCGGAGGAGGCGTGCAGGCGGCTCACCTGCGCGCGCGGCACCGCGAACAACCCGAACGGGTAGGCGTCGCGCAGATCGGCCTTGGTGGTGAAGGGGAACTGAGCCAGGTCGGGGAGCCGACGAAGGTCGCGCGGATGGACGCCGGCGGCGTCGCAGCGGGAGCGGAACCGGGGGACGGCGGCATAGGTGCGGGCGAGGGTGGCGCGCAGGCGGTCCAGCTGGAGGGCGGCGATGGCGTCGGCCGAGAGGAACTCTGCCGCGGCGTCGAAATGCCACGGCGCGGGACGGGCGTGGGCCTGGCTCATTTCCCCCTCCAGCGCGCGATCTTGTCATCGAGGCGCTGCTTCGCGCGCGCGACATCGACCACGAAGCGGCTATGCGTGCCGGTGCAGATCGGCTCGATTGCGTCGCGCGCGGTGACCGCGAGTTCGACCCGCCGGCCGTTGACGGCGGTGACGGTGACCTCGATGCGGACGTCCATCCCGAGCGGGGTGGCCGCGGTGTGGTCGAAGGCGGCGCCGATGCCGACCGAGTCCTCGCCGGGGTCGCAATGGGCGGCGATCAGGTTGCGGCAGGTGTGTTCGATATCGCGCAGCATTTCCGGGGTGCCGTAGATGCGCAGCGCCTCGCCCATGAAGCTGATGGTCCGCTCGCGGTCGATGTGGCGGGATTCGGCGTGGGTGAGCCCGGGGCGGAGCGAGTCCTTCATGCACGATCCTCCGGTGGCGTCGGCCGGGGCGGGCCGGCCGTGAACGGAAACCCCTACCGGTTTACCGGATTCGACGGGCCGTCCGCGTTGCAGCATCGGCGCGGGGAATCCATCGCGCATTGATCTGGATCAATGCGCCGGGGCAGCCGGTGGGGGATTTTGCGAGCCGATCGATAAACAGTAATCGGGTGCCGGAATACCGATTACGCGCCCGCGAGGAGGCTACGCCTT
>JAKAZN010000290.1 GCA_021815835.1 Pseudomonadota bacterium | reverse complement strand
ACAGCCCGCCGGCGGTTCGGATGGCGCATCAGGCGGTGCGGCGGGCGATCCGCTCCCGCGATGCGGGCCTGGGCGGCGAAGCGGACCAGGACCGGCGCGCTCTTGCGCGCCGGGTGAGGGTGCGGCCTATCCTGGTTCCCAACCAGACCCTTCCGGGAGGAACCCCATGGCCCCGCGTATCCTCGTGACCGCCAACCCGCTGAGCTCGCTTGAAATCATGCGCGAGCTCGCCCCCGCCGGCTTCGACATCGCCGTCGCCACCCCCGGCACGCCCGAATTCGCCGCCGCCCTGACCGCGGCCGAATACGTGGTCGGCCTCGGCGAAGTGACGATGGACGATGCCTTCTACCGCGCCGCCCCGAAGCTCAAGCTCATCCAGCTCCTGTCGGCCGGCTACGACCGCGTGGATATCGAGGCCGCGCGCCGCGCCGGCGTGCCGGTCTGCAACAATGGCGGCGCCAATGCGGTCGCGGTGTCGGAGCACGCGATGCTGCTGATGCTCGCGGTCTGCCGGCGGCTGACCTGGCTGCACGGCAACGTGGTCGCGGGGCGCTGGCGCGGCAACGATGTGGCGAACGTGAAGCTCTACGAGCTGCACGGGCGCACGCTCGGGATCGTCGGCCTCGGGACCATCGGCAAGAAGACCGCGCGGCTGGCGAAGGCGTTCGGCATGATTGTGCAGTATTACGACATCGCGCGGCTGACCGAGGATCAGGCCGATGCGCTCGGCGTGCGCTTCCGCCTGCTGGGCGAGCTGCTGCGCACGTCCGACATCGTGACCCTGCACGTGCCACTGACGCCGCGGACCAGGCACATGATCGGCGCGGCGGAGCTGAAGCTCATGCAAAAGACTGCTTATCTCATCAACACCAGCCGTGGGCCGGTGGTTGACGAGGTGGCGCTGCACGCGGCGCTGACCGACGCCACGATCGCCGGCGCCGGCCTCGACGTGTTCGACCAGGAGCCACCGCCGGCCGACAATCCGCTGTTCCGGCTGGATAATGTCGTCCTGACGCCGCACTACGCCGGCCCCACCTGGGACAACCAGTACACCCGCTTCCGCAACGGGTTCGACAACGTCCAGCGCGTCGCCCGGGGCGAGGCGCCGCTCTGGGTGATCCCGGAGCTGCGATAGCGGTATCGGGATACCGCCGCCCCGGATGCTTGACCCGGGGCGGCATCCCGGCCATAAGCCGGCGGCTGTTTCAGGGAATGCACGATGAAAACCACCCCCTCGCTCAAGCCGTCGGAGGTGCAGAAGGATTGGGTGTTGATCGATGCGGAGGGGCTGGTGCTCGGCCGGCTCGCCTCGATCGTCGCCAACCGGCTGCGCGGCAAGCACAAGCCGCAATTCACCCCGCATGTCGATTGCGGCGACAATGTCGTGATCGTCAACGCGGCCAAGGTGCGGATCACCGGCAACAAGACCGCGCAGGCGATCTTCTACTACCACACCGGCTACGCGGGCGGCATCAAGGGACGGTCCATCCGTGAGCGGCTGGACGGCAAGCATCCCGAGAGCGTCCTGGAAAAGGCGATCGAGCGGATGATTACCCGCGGTCCGCTGCAGCGGCGGCAGATGAAGCATCTGCATGTCTATGCCGGCGCCGAACACCCCCATGCCGGGCAGGACCCGCGCCCACTGGATATTGCCGCCATGAACAAAAAGAACCGGAGGGATTGAGCGCATGTCCGGAACCGCTGTCCACTCGCTCGCGGACCTGAAAGACCTCGCCGTCGCCGCCGCGGTCGTGCCGTCCGAGACGCCGAAACGCGAAGTGAAGCGCGACGCGCAGGGGCGTTCCTACGCCACCGGCCGGCGCAAGAACGCGATCGCGCGGGTTTGGATCAAGCCCGGCAAGGGCGAGATCCTGGTGAACGAGAAGAAGGCGGCGCAGTATTTCGCCCGCCCCGTGTTGCGGATGCTGATCACGCAGCCCTTCCTGGTCGCCGATCGCTACAACCAGTTCGATGTCGTCTGCACCGTCACCGGTGGCGGGCTCTCGGGCCAGGCTGGCGCGGTGCGCCACGGGATCAGCCGGGCGCTGACCTATTACGAGCCCGATCTGCGCGGCATCCTGAAGGTGGCCGGGTTCCTCACGCGCGATTCCCGCGCGGTCGAGCGCAAGAAATACGGCAAGGCGAAAGCCCGACGAAGCTTCCAGTTCAGCAAGCGGTAAGCGTGGGCCGTGCCCCCGCCGCGTCCTTCCGGCGCGGCGGGGGCGGCCCGGTGAACGGCCCGGTGAACGGAAGGATCGGGGGATGGCAAGCGTATTCATCGACGGCGAGGCAGGCACCACCGGCCTCGGCATCGCGTCCAGGCTGGCGGCGCTGCGCGAGATCACGGTCCGCCGCCTGCCCGATGCGCATCGCAAGGATCCGGCCGCGCGGCGCGACATCATGGCCGAGGTCGATCTGGTCGTGCTCTGCCTGCCCGACGAGGCGGCGCGCGAAAGCACCGCGCTCGCCGACGGCCTTGGCAATGCCGCGCCGAAACTTCTGGACGCCAGCACCGCCCATCGCGTGCACCCCGATTGGACCTACGGATTCCCCGAACTGACCGCCGAGCAGGCGGGGCGGATCGCGCGCGCGCGCAAGGTGGCCAACCCGGGCTGCTATCCCACGGGCGCGATCGCGCTGATCCGCCCGCTGGTCGATGCCGGGCTGCTGGCGGCGGATCATCCGGTGACGATCAATGCCGTCTCCGGCTATTCCGGCGGCGGCAAGGCGATGATCGCGGCGCACGAGAAGGATGGGGGGCCGGCCTTCGAGCTCTACGGCCTGGCGCTGGAGCACAAGCACGTTCCGGAAACCGAACGCTATGGCGGGCTCGCGCGGCGGCCGATCTTCGTGCCCTCGGTCGGGCATTTCCGGCAAGGGATGCTGGTCTCGGTGCCGCTGCATCTCGATACGCTGCCGGGCCGGCCGGGGCTTGCCGATTTGCGCGCGGCGCTGGCGGCGCGCTACGCGGGGACCGCGATCCGGGTGATGGACACCACGCCGGCCAAGCTGGAACCCGAGGCGCTGAACGATACCGACACGCTGGAGCTTTATGTCTTCGGCAACGAGGCGCATGGCCAGGCGGTGCTGGTCGCGCGGCTCGATAACCTCGGCAAGGGCGCGTCCGGCGCGGCGGTGCAGAATCTGCGGCTCATGCTGGGGCTTGGGGCATGAGCATCACGGCGCTCGGCGGGACGGGACCGCTCTACGCGCTGGACGGGGTGGCGCCGCGCGTCGATCCCACCGCGTTCATCGCCCCCACCGCCGCGGTGATCGGGGATGTGGTGATCGGCCCCGAGACCGGAATCTGGTTCGCCTGCGTGGTGCGCGGCGACAACAACTATATCCGCATCGGCGCGCGCACCAACATCCAGGACGGCACCATCGTGCATGTCGATACCGCGAAATACTGCACGATCATCGGCGATGACGTCACGGTGGGCCATGCCGCGGTGATCCATGCCTGCACCCTGCATGACCGCGCCTTCGTCGGCATCGGGGCGACCGTGCTGGATGGCGCGGTGATCGAGGAAGGCGGGATGCTGGGCGCCGGCGGCCTGCTCACGCCGGGCAAGGTCATCGGCCGCTACGAGTTGTGGACCGGCGCGCCGGCCAAACTGAAGCGCGTGATGGACGAGGAGGAGCGGCGGAAATTCGACCGCAACGCGGTGGAATACCGCGCGCTCGCGGCGCGGTTCCGGGCCGGGCTGGCGGGGCTGGGCTAACCGGTTTCCATCGGCAGGGCCGGGTCGATCGCCCATTCGGACAGCGACGCGTCGTAGATCCGTACGTCCCGGTGCCCCAGCATCGTGAGCGCCAGCGCATCCGCGCTCGCCGCGATCCCGCCGCCGCAATAGGCGATCACGCGCTTGTCCAGCGCGCCGGCGCCCGCGAACCGCTCCCGCAGCGCCGCCGCCGGCAGCATCGTCCCGGTCGCGGGATCGAGCAGCCTTGCCGCCGGCAGGTTCACGCTGCCGGCGATATGTCCCGGCCGGCCGTAGCTGTTGCCGCCGGCGCCGCTGTGCTGGGCCTCGGTGAGCGCGTTGATGGTGCAGACCCCGTCATCGGCGATCGCGGACAGCACGTCG
>JAKAZN010000289.1 GCA_021815835.1 Pseudomonadota bacterium | reverse complement strand
GATTTGCGCCAACCGACGTTCGGCTTCCTCCAGCGCCGCCCGGGCGCGGGTTTCCTCGGCGGCGCGGCTTTCCTGCGCCAGGCGCTGGCGTTCCAGCGCGGTGCGCGCCTCGCCCTCCGCGACGCGCAACCCGGGCAGGGTGGCCCCGGCGGCCTCGGCGCGCGCGATCGCGCCGGCGACCGTCCCGGCGGCGTCGCCGGAGGCTGCCCGCGCCGCGTCCAGCGCCGCATCGGCCAGCGCCCGGTTCGCGTCCGCCACCGCGCGCTGCACGGCGAATAGTTCCGCCTCGGCGGCGCGGATGGCGCCGGACAGATTGCGATACCGGCTCGCCTGCCGCGCCTGGCGCTTGAGCCCCGCGAGCTGCGCTTCCAGCTGCCCGCGCCGGTCCTCCGCGCGCGCCAGATTGGCCTCCGCGGCTTTCAGCTTCAGCTCCGCCTCGTGGCGGCGCGCATGCAGCCCGGTGATCCCCGCCGCTTCCTCCAGCACCGCGCGGCGTTCCTCGGGCCGTGCCGAGACCAGCGCGCTGACTTTCCCCTGGCTCACCATCGCCGAGGCGCGCGCGCCCGACGCCAGATCGGCGAACAGGGTCTGCACGTCGCGCGCCCGCATTTCCCGCCCGTTCACGCGATAGGCGCTGGCGCCGCCGCGTTCGAGCTTGCGGATGATTTCCAGTTCCGCCTGGGCGCCGAAGGGCGGCGGCGCGACGCCTTCCGTGTCCTCCAGGGTCAGCGCCACTTCGGCCAGGTTGCGCGACGGGCGGCCGGCGGTGCCGGCGAAGATCACGTCGTCCATCTCCGCCCCGCGCAGGGTGCGGGCGTTGGATTCGCCCATGCCCCAGCGCAGCGCCTCGATCACGTTCGATTTGCCGCAGCCGTTCGGGCCGACGATGCCGGTCAGGCCGGGGCGGATCTCGACATTGACGGGCTCGGCGAAGCTCTTGAACCCGGTAATGCGCAGGCGGGCGAAACTGACCGGCACGCGGAACTCCCCTCGCGCGTGATCGCCGGAGGCCGCATGGCCGGAGGCGTGAAGCACGCGCGCAAACGGCGCTAATCCAGGCCGGGGAGTTCCTTCACGAAATCCGCGTAGGCCATCTCGCCGGCAACCATCCGCCCGTTAATCACGAAGCTTGGAGTCGCGTCGATCTTCCATTTTTTCTCGGCCGCGGTCTGCCCGGTCAAAATCCAGTGTTGCAGCGCGTCGTCGCCCACGGCGGTGTCGTAGGTGGCGCGGTCCAGCCCGGCCAGCGCGGCCATCTTCCACAGCGCGTCGGGCCAATGCTCCCCGGCGCCGAAGGCCCAGCGGTCCTGGTCGGCGAACAGCGCGAGGACGAAGGCCGCGTAGCGCTCGGGCGGGAGCGCGCGGGCCACCCCCGCGGCGCCGAGCGCCACCTTGTCGAGCGGGAAGTCGCGGAACACCCAGCGGACCTTGCCGGTGTCGATCAGCTTCGTCCGGATCTCGGGGAAGGTGGTGGCGGCGAAATTCGCGCAATGGGTGCAGGTGAGGGAGAAATACTCCTCCACCATGATCTTCGCGTCCGGATGACCCAGGGTGCGCGGCGATTCCCACGCGGCGAGCTGGGCCGGCGTGGCGGCAGCGGCGGCGGCGCGGGCCGGGCGGGCCAGCAGCGCGGGCGCGGTGAGCGCGGCGCCGATCAGGGGCAGGACGGCGCGGCGGCGAAGCGGGGCGGGGGAATGCGGCATGGGGTCCTCGGGGACAAGTCGAAAGGATCGGGGAGCAAAGCGGTTCCTACAGGTCCCGGCCCCCGCGCGTCGAGACGGCCTCGGCGAGCAGGGCATGGCCGAGCCGGGCCAGCGCGGCGCGCACCGGACCGTCCGGCAGGGTGGCGACCGCTTCCTCGGCCCGCGCGGCCAGGGCGGGGTCGGGTGGGCCGCGCCGCGCGCGCGGGGTCGCCGGGCGCGGCGGGTCCTGCACGAAGCGCAGCCGCGCGACCAGGGCGCTGCCGAGATGGGCGTTGACCCGGGCCAGCAATTCCGGCCCGAGATGCTGCAATTCCAGCGCCACCGGCCCGGCGCAGGCGATGGTGAGCGTGCCCGCCGCCAGCCGGCGCGGCGCGGTGACGGCGGCGAGCGCCGGGCCGACGATCGCCCCCCAATCGGCCAGCACCAGCGCGCTCGCCGGCGCGCGACGGCGGAAGGCGGCGCGGGTGATGGCCGGCAGCAAGGCCCCCAGCGCGCGCGGGCCATAGACGTGGCGCGGCGCGGTTGCGATATCGTGGGTCGTGCCGCGCGCCTCGGGAATCGCCATCGCTCCTGTTGCCGCGCCGGGTCCGGCTTTCGCCGCGCCGGCGGCGGCGCTGCTGGCCTGGTACGATCGCCATCGCCGCGCGATGCCCTGGCGGGCGCCGCCCGGCGCCGTGCCCGATCCCTACCGGGTCTGGCTGTCGGAGGCGATGTTGCAGCAAACCACCGTGGCCGCCGTCATACCCTATTATGAACGTTTCGTCAGCCGCTTCCCCGATCTCGGGGCGCTGGCCGCGGCCGAGGAAGCAGCGGTGATGGAGGCCTGGGCCGGCCTCGGCTACTACGCCCGCGCCCGCAACCTGCATGCCTGCGCGCGCCGGGTGGCCGCGCTGGGTGGGTTTCCGCGCGATCTTGCGGGCTTGCGCGCATTGCCGGGGATCGGCCCCTACACCGCGACCGCGATCGCCGCGATCGCCTTCGGCGTGCCGGGGGTGCCGGTGGACGCCAACGTGGTGCGGGTCGCGGCGCGGATCGGCGCGGTCACGGCGCCGCTGCCCGGGGCGCGCGCGGCGATCGAGGCGGTGGCGACGCGGCTGGGCGAGGACCCGGCGGCGCGGGCTCGCCCGGGCGATTTCGCGCAAGCCTTGTTCGACCTGGGCGCGACCATCTGCACCCAAGCCGCGCCCACCTGCGTGCTGTGCCCCTGGCGGGAGGGGTGCGCGGCGCATCGCGCCGGCATCGCCGCCGACCTGCCGCGGAAGGCCCCGAAGCCGGCGCGGCCGTCCCGCTTCGGCGCGCATTTCTGGCTGGAGGATGCGGCGGGGCAGGTGCTGCTGCGCCGCCGGCCGGCGCGGGGCCTGCTGGGGGGGATGCTGGAATTGCCGGGCACGGCCTGGCGCGACGCGCCATGGAGCGCGGCGGAGGCGCTGGCCCTGGCGCCGGTGGCGGCGTCCTGGCGCCACGCGGGGACCGTGCGGCACGGGTTCACGCATTTCACGCTGACGATCGAGGTGTACGCGGCGCGGGTTGCGACGATCGGAGAGGCGGCAGGAATGGCGCGGCCGGTGGCGGGGCTGGGGGCGGAGGCGTTGCCTTCGGTGATGCGGAAATGCGCGGCGGTGGCGGTGGAGGAGACTGCCGGGTGACCTGCGTCACCGGCTTCGTTGGGCGGCTCGCGGCTTGCGGGGCTTCAGCGTCGCGGCCCGGTTCGATCCGCCCTCCTGAGTAGAATCCGATCCTGCGCAAGCGCGCCGCCCGTCCCCATTCCTCCCTGACGGTGCCCCGGCAAATCGCCCCGGCAAATCCCCTCGGCAAATCCCCCCGGCAAATCCCCCCGGCAAATCCCCCCGGCAATCACTCCTCTGGAAGGCATGACATGACCAGGCTTTTACTGGCCGGCGCCGCGGCGCTCGGCCTGATGACCGGCGTCGCCTTGGCGCAGACGTCGTCGTCGACGAGCACCACCACCACAACCACTCCGCCCGCCATCGCGCCCCTGATCCCGCCCCCGGCCGGCACCTTGAGCCGCACGACCGTCCGGAAATCCGTCGCCCCCAACGGCACGCGGACCGAATCCACCCGGACCACCTATGGCAACGCCAACGGCGTGGCGAGCGATACCGTGACCAATACCACGACCACTCCGCCGCCCGTCACGGCCACGACGAGCCGGGAGACGACCACCACCGTCACCCGCTAGTCGCTCCGATGGATCGGGCGTGAGTCACGCCCGATCGCCTTGCGCGCCCAACCTTCCGCGGCCCCAACCTTCCGCGGCCCCGGCCCCTACGGACCACCCGTCCCCAACCCCGCCACGAACCCCGCAAGCCCCACCAGCCGCGCCGTCGCCACCCGCGCCGCCGCCAACACCGAGGCCACCTCCGCCACCGCCG
>JAKAZN010000288.1 GCA_021815835.1 Pseudomonadota bacterium | reverse complement strand
GGGCGCGCTCGCTCCGCGAGCCGCCGCCTTCGCCCATGGGCGCCTCTTCGCCGCGGTTGCTGTCGATCAGGACAAGCTCGCCGCGGAAGCGGCCGATCACGATCTCGGTCGTGTAGCGCTCCTGGCCCGACTGGTCGGTCCATTTGCGGGTTTGCACCGCGCCCTCGACATAGACCTTGCGGCCCTTGCGGAGATATTTTTCCGCGACCTCGCCGATCCGGTCGTTGAAGACCACGACGCGGTGCCATTCCGTGCGCTCCTTGCGTTCGCCGGAGGCGCGGTCGTTCCAGGTCTCGCTGGTGGCCAGGGTGAAACTGACGATCTTCGTGCCGTCCTGCGTGGTCCGCACCTCCGGGTCCTTGCCCAGATTGCCGATGAGGATGACCTTGTTGACGCTGCCTGCCATGGCACCAAATCCTTCTGACCGAGGGGGAGTGTAGCCGAGAAATCCGGCCGGGGGCCATCCTGGCGGGGTGAGGTTAATATCCCCCTCCCAAACCGCCCCGAATGTCGCTATAGGACGGGAACATCCCGGGAACAACAGGACTCGCCCGATGACCGGCTCCATCCATGTGCGCGGCGCGCGCGAGCATAATCTCAAAAATGTTGACGTGGTGATCCCGCGCGACAGCCTGACGGTGATCACCGGGCTTTCCGGGTCGGGGAAATCGTCGCTGGCCTTCGACACGATCTATGCCGAGGGACAGCGGCGCTACGTCGAAAGCCTGTCCTCCTACGCGCGCCAATTCCTGGAGCTCGCCGGCAAGCCCGACGTGGACGCGATCGACGGGCTGTCGCCGGCGATTTCCATCGACCAGAAGACCACCAGCCGCAATCCGCGCTCCACCGTGGGCACGGTGACCGAGATCCACGATTACATGCGCCTGCTCTGGGCGCGCGTGGGCGTGCCCTATTCGCCGGCGACGGGGCTGCCGATCGAGGCGCAGACGGTCAGCCAGATGGTCGATCGGGTGCTGGCGATGGCGGACGGCACGCGGCTGCTGCTGCTCGCGCCGGTGGTGCGCGACCGCAAGGGCGAGTACCGCAAGGAACTGGCGGAATTGCAGCGGCGCGGCTTCGCGCGGGTGAAGGTGGACGGCAAGCTCCATGAAATCGCCGACGTTCCCGCGCTGAACCGCAAGACCAAGCACGAGATCGAGGCGGTGGTGGACCGCCTGGTGGTGCACGAAGGGATCGCCCAGCGGCTGGCCGACAGTTTCGAGACGGCGCTCGGCCTGTCCGACGGGATCGCCTACACGGAAGGCGCGGATGGCGGGGATCGGACGGTGTTCTCCTCGCGCTTCGCCTGTCCCGTGTCGGGCTTCACGATCGAGGAGATCGAGCCGCGGCTGTTCAGCTTCAACTCCCCGCACGGCGCCTGCCCGAAATGCGACGGGCTGGGGACGGAGAGCTTCTTCGATCCCGCGCTGGTGGTGCCCGATGAGCGCCTGGCGCTGGCGGGCGGCGCGATCGCGCCCTGGACCGGCGCGTCGTCGCCTTACTACGATCAGACATTGGCGAGCCTGGCGAAGCATTTCAAAGTCAGCACGCGCGCGCCCTGGTCCGATCTGCCGGAGAAGGTGCGCGACGCGATCCTGTTCGGCACCGCCGATACGCCGGTGGAGCTCACCTACAAGGACGGCGTGCGCGCCTATGGCGTGACGAAACCGTTCGAGGGCGTGATCCGCAATCTGCAACGGCGCTTCCAGGAAACCGACAGCGTCTGGGTGCGCGAGGAGCTGTCGCGCTACCAGGCCGAACGGCCCTGCGCGGTCTGTCACGGCGCGCGCCTGAAGCCCGAGGCCCTGGCGGTGCGCGTGGCCGGCAAGCACATCGCCGAGGCGTCCGACCTGTCCATCTCCGCGGCGCTGCCGTGGTTCGAGGGCGTGCTGGCAACCCTCACGCCGCAACGCGCGGAGATCGCGCGGCGGATCCTGCGCGAGATCGTGGAGCGGCTGCGGTTTCTGCTCGATGTGGGCCTGAACTACCTGACCCTGGCGCGCGGGTCGGCGACGCTTTCCGGTGGGGAAAGTCAGCGCATCCGGCTGGCGAGCCAGATCGGATCGGGCCTGACCGGGGTGTTGTATGTGCTGGACGAGCCTTCGATCGGGCTGCACCAGCGCGACAACGAACGGCTGCTGGGCACGTTGCGGCGCCTGCGCGGCCTCGGCAACACCGTTCTGGTCGTGGAACATGACGAGGAGGCGATCCGCGCCGCGGACCACCTGATCGACATGGGGCCGGAGGCGGGCGTGAACGGCGGCACCGTGGTCGCCGAGGGCACGCCCGACGAAGTGGCGGCCAATCCGCGCTCCCTGACGGGGGCCTATCTCTCGGGGCGCAAGCGGATCGAGGTGCCGGTGCTGCGGCGACCGGCGCAGAAGGACCGGGCGGTGCGGGTGGTCGGCGCGCGAGGCAATAATCTGAAGGATCTGACGGCGTCGTTTCCGCTGGGGACGTTCACCTGCGTGACCGGTGTGTCGGGCGGGGGGAAATCGACCCTGGTGGTGGATACGCTGTATCGCGCGGCCTCCCGCCGGCTGATGGGATCGGGCGAGGTGCCGGCGGCGCATGAGCGGATCGACGGTCTGGAGCTGATCGACAAGATCATCGACATCGACCAGTCGCCGATCGGGCGCACGCCGCGATCGAACCCCGCCACCTATACCGATCTGTTCGCGCCGATCCGCGACTGGTTCGCCGAACTGCCGGAGAGCCGCGCCCGCGGCTACAAGGCCGGGCGGTTCAGCTTCAACGTGAAGGGCGGGCGCTGCGAGGCCTGCCAGGGCGACGGCGTGCTGAAGATCGAGATGCACTTCCTGCCGGATGTTTTCGTCACCTGCGACACCTGCAAGGGCAAGCGCTACAACCGCGAAACCCTGGAGATCAAGTTCCGCGACAAGTCGATCGCGGAAGTGCTGGCGATGACGGTCGATGAGGCGGTGCCGTATTTCTCCGCCCAGCCGCGCATCCGCGACCGGTTGAAGATCCTGCAGCAGGTGGGGCTGGGATATATCAGCCTGGGTCAGCAGGCGACCACGCTGTCGGGCGGGGAGGCGCAGCGGATCAAGCTGTCCAAGGAACTGGCGCGGCGGGCGACGGGACGGACGCTCTACATCCTGGACGAACCCACGACGGGGTTGCATTTCGAGGACGTGCGGAAACTGCTCGAGGTGCTGCACGCGCTGGTGGACCAGGGCAATACGGTCGTGGTGATCGAGCACAACCTGGAAGTCATCAAGACCGCGGACTGGATCCTGGACCTCGGGCCGGAGGGCGGGGATGGCGGCGGGCGGATCGTGGCGGAAGGCCCGCCGGAGGCGATCGCTTCCTGCGCCGAGAGCTACACGGGCCGGTTCCTGGCGCCGATGCTGCCGGCGCCGGTGCGGGCGAAGGCGCGGCGGCGCGCGTAGGGGCGGTTGAAAGTAAGGGGATTTTGCATTACATCGGGTGGTCTCGATGCAGGAGACCCCGCCATGAGTACCCTGACCGTGACCGCCAAGGGACAAATCACCTTGCGCAAGGACGTGCTGACCCATCTCGGGCTGCGGCCCGGCCAGCGGATCGCCGTCGAGAAACTGCCTGACGGCCGGCTGGAAATGCGGGCCGCGAAAACCACCGGCACGATCTCCGATCTGTTCGGCGCGCTGCATCGCCCGGGCGGGCCGGTGCTGTCGATCGATGAGATCGGTCGGATCGCGGCCGAGGGCTGGGCCGGGAAGCGGTGAGGATCACCGCGGATACGGACATCCTCGTCCGCGCGATGACCGAAGACGAGCCCGTTCAGAGCCGCCTGGCGCAGGACATCCTGGCGCGGGCGGAGCTGGTCGCGCTGCCGCTGCCGGTGTTGTGCGAACTGGTCTGGGTGCTGGGCCAGGGCTACAAGATTGCGGCGGCCGATATCGCGGCCACGTTGCGCCGGCTGATCGACAGCGCGACCGTGGCGGTGAACCGGCCGGCGGCGGAGGCGGGCCTGGCGATGCTGACCGAGGGCGGGGATTTCGCCGATGGCGCGATCGCCTACGAAGGGCGCGCGCTGGGGGCGGAGCGCTTCGTCTCCTTCGATCGGCGCGCGGTGCGGCTGCTGGAAGCGCGCGGCA
>JAKAZN010000287.1 GCA_021815835.1 Pseudomonadota bacterium | reverse complement strand
GACAAACTCGGGCGGCGCGCCCGGCATCACGCGGGCGCCCCTGCTCCGCCCCCCCTGCCCCCCGTTCCCCGCCGATCGGACCCCATGACCGCCGCCCTCGCCACCGCCCTCCTCGCCCCAAGCCGCATCGCGCTGATCGGCGCCTCCGCCGATCCCGCCCGCATCCCCGCCCGCGCCCAGCGCTATCTGCGCCGGCACGGCTTCACCGGCGCGCTGTTCCCGATCACAACGCGCGCCGAGACCGTGCAGGGCGAGCGCG
This sequence comes from Pseudomonadota bacterium, assembly GCA_021815835.1. GTDB lineage: Bacteria > Pseudomonadota > Alphaproteobacteria > Acetobacterales > Acetobacteraceae > JAJZVS01. The sequence continues at coordinate 3,845 of JAKAZN010000287.1, read as the reverse complement.
CCTGGCCGAGCCTCGCCGCCGTTCCGGGCGCGATCGATTTCGCCTACATCCTGACCGGCACCCAGCACGTCGAGGCCGCCGTGGCGGATTGCATCGCCCGCGCGATCCCGGCCGCGGCGATCCTCGCCGACGGCTTCGCCGAATCCGGCGCGGACGGGGCGGCCCGCCAGGCCCGTCTGGCGGACCAGGCCCGCGAGGGCGGACTGCGCCTGCTCGGCCCCAATTCGATGGGGATCGTCAACGTCCCCGCCGCCATCGCCTGCTCGGTCAACGCGGTGCTGGACGTCGAGACCCTGCCCGCCGGGCGCTGGTCGCTGGTGTCGCAGTCCGGCAGCGTCATGGGCACGTTGTTGTCCCGCGCCGCGGCGCGTGGCGCCGGCTTTGCCAAGCTGGTCAGCATGGGCAACGAGGCCGATCTGACGGCCGGGGAAATCGTCGCCCTGCTCGCCGAAGATCCCGACACCGACGCGATCCTGCTGTTCCTCGAAACCATCCGCCGCCCCGACCTGTTCGCCGAAGCTGCCCGCGCCGCCTTCGCCGCCGGCAAGCCGGTGATCGCCTACAAGCTCGGCCGGTCGGAGGCGGGCGCGAAGCTCGCCGCCACCCATACCGGCGCGATCGCGGGATCGGACGCGGCGGCGGACGCATTCTTCCGCGCCAACGGGATCGTTCGTGTCGATATGATCGAGACCCTGCTCGAACTGCCGCCGCTGCTCCTCGGCCGCGCGCCCATCACGGCGCCGAAGCGCGCGGTGCGCGTGGTCACGACGACGGGCGGCGGCGGGGCGATGGTGGTCGATCGGCTGGGGCTCGCCGGCGTCGCCACCGCGCATATGCTGGACACGACCCTGGCCGGCATGGGCAAGGACGCGGTGGCGACGGCGCTTGCGGCGGCCCGCGCGGCGGGGGATGCCGATCTCGCGGTGGCGGTGATCGGCTCCTCGGCGCAGTTCCGTCCGCAGGACGCGGTCGCCGGCATCGTCGCCTCCAACGGGCCGCATCCGGTGGCAGCCTTCCTGGTGCCGCACGCGGAGGCCTCGTTGCGTCTGCTGACCGAGGCCGGGATCGCGGCGTTCCGCAACCCCGAGGCCTGCGCCGACGGGATTCGCGCCTTTCTCGACTGGCGTGCCCCGCGCGCCGAGCCCGGGACGGGCGATGTATCGGCCGCGCGCGCGCTGCTTTTGCGCGCGACCGACGAGCCAGGCGCGCGCGCGGTATTCGCCGCCCTCGGGATCGTCGATACCGCGCGCGTCATCGATCCCGACGCGCCGCCCGCCGATCTCGCCTATCCCGTTGCGCTGAAAGCGGCCGGCGCGGCGCTCGCGCACAAGACGGAAATGGGCGCGGTCGCGCTGCACGTGGCGGATGCCGCCGCGCTCGCCGCGCGCGCCGCCGAAATGCGCGCCCGCCTCGGCGGCGCGATCGCGCGCTTCATTGCCCAGCCCATGGCGCGCGGCCTCGCCGAGGCGATCCTCGGCTACCGGCGCGACCCGAATGCGGGGCCGGTGGTCGTGCTCGGCGCCGGCGGCGTGCTGGCGGAGGTGTACCGCGACGTCGTGCTGCGCCTGGCGCCGGTTTCGGAAGATGAAGCCATGGAGATGATCGCCGCCGTCCGGGGCCTCGCCCCGGCGCGCGGCTATCGCGGCATGGCCCGGGGCGATCTGCCGGCGCTGGCCCGCGCCGTCGCCGCCTTCTCCCGCCTCGCCGCGCTGGAGGGTGTCGCGGAAGCGGAAATCAACCCGCTGATCGTGCTGGCGGAAGGCCAGGGCGTGACGATGGCGGACGCGCTGCTGCGCGCGGGGGCGGACGCGCTGCTGCGCGCGGGGGCGGACGCACCCCTGCGCATGGAGCCACGGCCATGACGGTGCTGGAACGGTTGCGGGCGGCGCGGGTGGTGCCCGTGGTGCGCACGCCCACCGCGGCGCTGGCGGCAACGGCGGTGGCCTGGCTGCGCGAGGCGGGGCTGACGGTGTTCGAGATCACGCTGACCATCCCCGACGCGATCCCGCTGATCCACGCGCTGGCCGCCGATCCGGCGCTGCTGGTGGGCGCGGGGACGGTGCCGGACGCGGCGGCGGCGGCTTCCTGCCTGGCGGCGGGGGCGCAGTTCGTCGTCTCGCCCTGGATCGATGCGTCGCTGGCGGGGCCCTGCCGGGAAGCCGGCGCGGCCTGGCTGCCGGGGGCGCTTACGCCCACCGAGGTGCGCGCGGCGGTCGCGGCGGGGGCGGATGTGGTGAAGATCTTCCCGGCCGCCTCGGCCGGCGGGCCGGCGCATGTGGCGGCGCTGCGCAGCGTGTTTCCCGGCGTGGCGTTCTGCCCGACGGGCGGGATCGGGGTGGGCGACGTGGCGGCCTATCTGGCGGCCGGCGCGGCTTTCGTGGGGATGGGCGGGGCGCTGGTGGATGCGAAGCGGATCGCGCAAGGGGATCGAGGGGCGATCGTCGCGGCGGCGCGGGCGGTGATGGGGGGGGAGTGACGGAGATGATCGCCGCCACCGAACCTTGACCCAACACAGACTAGCATCATACTAGCTGTATGGGACCTCGCACCGCCGCCCGGCTGCTGGCCGGCCGCCTCCACTACGCCTGGGTCACGCTCGGCGTGATCTTCGCCGTCATCGTCTCCGCCGTCGGCGTGCGCGCCGCGCCCGGGGTGCTGATAGTGCCGCTCGAGCAGGCTTTCGGCTGGTCGAACGCGGCGATTTCCGGGGCGGTCTCGCTCAATATCCTGCTGTTCGGCCTGATCGGGCCGTTCACCGCGGCGATGATGCGCACGATCGGGCTGAAGCGCACGGTGCTCGGCTCGATGGCGCTGCTGGTGCTGGGGGCGGGGCTGTCGGCCTTCGTCACCCGGATCTGGGAATTGTATCTCACCTGGGGCGTGCTGGTCGGCATCGGGTCGGGCACCGGCATGGTGGGGCTGGCCGCGGCGGTCGCCAACCGCTGGTTCGCCGCCCGCCGCGGCCTGGTGATCGGGCTGCTGGCCGCCGGCAATGCCTCCGGGCAACTGGTGTTCCTGCCCATCCTCGCGCATCTCGCCACCACCTATGGCTGGCGCACGGTGCCGGAGACGGTGGCCGTGGTCCTGGCGCTGCTGATGGTCGTGGTCGTCCTGCTGCTGGCCGAGGGACCCGACGACGTCGGCCAGACCCCGTACGGCGCCACCACCATCGTCAAGGACGCCGCCGACGGCGCCAACCCGTTCCGCATTGCCTTCGCGGGCCTCGCCCGCGGCGCCGGATCGGTCGATTTCTGGCTGCTGTCGAGCAGTTTCGCGATCTGCGGCTTTTCCACCTATGGGCTGGTGGCCACCCATCTGATCCCCTATTGCGCCGATCACGGCATCCCCGAGGTCCAGGCCGCCGGCCTGCTCGCCGCCATGGGTGTGTTCGACCTGTTCGGCACCACCGGGTCGGGCTGGCTCACCGACCGGTTCGATCCGCGGGTGCTGCTGTTCTGGTACTACAGCCTGCGCGGCCTGGCGCTGTTCTGGCTGCCGTTCAGCGGCTTCGGGCCCCTCAGCCTCGGCGGGTTCGCGCTGCTCTATGGCCTCGACTGGGTGGCGACCGTCCCGCCGACGGTCGCGCTGACCACGCGCGTGTTCGGCAAGCGGGACGCCCCGGTGATCGTTTCCTGGATCTTCGCCGCGCACCAGATCGGCAGTTCGATCGCGGCGCTGGGCGCCGGGGAGGTGCGGATGCTGACCGGGAGCTATGTGCCGGCCTTCGTCGCCAGCGGCGTGGCCTGCCTGCTGGCCTCGGCGCTGGTGCTGCGGATCGGGCGCGCCCCGGCGGTGGCAACCGCCTGAACCACTCGGCGGTGGCAACCGCCTGAACCACCCGGCGG
>JAKAZN010000286.1 GCA_021815835.1 Pseudomonadota bacterium | reverse complement strand
TCCGGCCGGTGGAGACGCCGGTGGAGACATGGCCGGTCGGTCGGGAATAGCCGATGACGCGCTTCGTCACCCGCCACGTCCCCGTCGAGATGGCCGTGCTCTGGCTGTTCGAAGTGCTGGTGTCGGTGGGCGTTTTCTTGGCCGCCATCAGTGCCGGCCACCCCTGGACGCATTGGTCCGCCGCGGTGGCGCACGGCGACGGGTGGTCGCTGCATCCGGCCTCGCTGCCGGGAGTGGCGCTGCTGGCGGCGTTCCTCGGCGGCTCCGGCGTGGTCATCGGCCTCTATCGCACCGAATTCCTGCTCAACCGCCGGCGGCTGGTGTTGAACGTCGCGGTGGCCGCCGTGCTCGCCTTTCCGGTCGCGCTGATCGTCGGTGGGCGGTTCTCGGGCGGGCTGAGCGGCCTCTATGCCCTGTGGCTGCTCAAGATGCTGGCGCTGTGGCTGGGTCTGATCGTCACCATCCGGTTCGTCCTGCATCACTCCTTCGTCCGCGCCGCCTTCGTGCGCCGGGTGTTGATCCTGGGCAGCGACGCCGATGCGTTGCGCAATGCGATGCCCGACCAGGCCGAGCGGCGCTTCGAATTTCTGCTCCCCCGGCGGGCGGACGCCGCCAGCGGGGACGGGCGTGCGGACACAACCGGGGTCTGGGGCGTGCTGCTGGCCGAGCCGGCCGAAGCGGCGACCGCGGAGGGCGCGGCGGCGCGGCACGCCGACGAACTGCGCGCCTATCGCCAGCATGGCGCGCGCGTGTTCGACGCCGGCAGCTTCTGGGAATATTGCCTCGGGCGGGTCAATCTGCCGCGGCTGACGGAAGCCTGGTTCCTGGGCGGGGAGGGGTTCGCCGAAACCCGGGTCCATGCCGTGGTCAAGCGCGCGCTCGACATCGTGGCGAGCCTGCTGCTGCTGGTGCTCACCTTCCCGCTGATGCTGCTGGTCGCGCTGGCGATCACGTTCGACAGCCCGGGGACCGTGCTCTATCGGCAGCGCCGCGTCGGGCTGCACGGGGCGGTGTTCACTTTGCTCAAGTTCCGCAGCATGCGCGCGGACGCCGAACCGGGCGGAACGCCGCGCTGGGCGGCGCCGGGCGATGATCGGGTCACCGCGGTCGGGCGCTTCATCCGCGCCACGCGGATCGACGAACTGCCCCAGTTGGTCAACGTCCTGCGCGGGGAGATGAGCCTCGTCGGGCCGCGCCCGGAACGGCCGCATTTCGTCGAGCACCTGGCCGAGATCATTCCGTTCTACCGGGAACGCAGCTTCGTGAAGCCGGGCATCACCGGCTGGGCGCAGATCAACTACCGCTATGGCGCCTCGGTCGAGGATGCGCGGGAAAAACTGTCCTACGACCTCTATTACATCAAGCATCGGGGCCTGCTGCTCGACCTGCTGGTGTTGGTCGCGACCGTGCGGGTGATCCTGTTCCGCGAGGGCGCGCGCTAAACGCAGAACCGGGTGGGGTCATCCGCCGGCCATGTCCCTGGCAAGTTGCGGGTCCCGCCAGGACAGGCTGAGACGGTCCCATAAATTCGGCACCGCGCCGGATGGACCATCCGATGGGGCCAGGAATTCGGGGCGCGCGGACAGGGCCAGACGATCATGCGTTATGGCGATGGGGCAGGTTTCTTCGTCGATCGTTTGCCGCGGCCTGGCAACAGAAACCTCGATCTCAAGAATGCCCATATGTCTGTCCCCGCGATGCGGGTCTCAGATAAGCGTGGAAAGATTGACCCGGGGTTAACGGGCGCCGATCGCGTGGCGCGGTGACGCTGCCCGCGCCAGGAGGTCCTCGGCCATGGCGCTGACCTCGGCCACGGTGACGTCGGCGATCGCGCCGCTCGCGCCGGTCACGGCGGCCGCATAGGGGCCGATCGGGGCATAGACCGCCGGGTCGGTGGGGCCGAAAATGCCGACCGTCGGCACGCCAGCGGCGGCGGCCAGGTGCATCAGGCCCGAATCATTGCCGACAAACAGCCGCGCCCGGGTCAGACAGGCGGCGGCCTCGGGCAGGGACAATTGGCCGCAGAGATCGATCGCGCCGGGCAGCAGGGTGAGCAACGGCTCGGCGAGCGCGCGCTCGGCCGGACCCGGGCCGCCGAGCACGACCGGAACCGCGCCCGGCAGGGGGCCGGCCGCCAGCGCCTGGAACAAAGCGGCGAAGGCGGCGGGCGGCCAGGCCTTGGGCGGCCAGTTCGCGGTTGGCCCCAGCGCGATCAACGGCCGATCGGGGGGGAGCAGGGAAGCGGCGCGCGCCTGGTCCTCGGCCCCGATCCAGGCCACCGGCGCGGGCGGCGGATCGAGCCGCAGCACCGCGCCGAGCTGGGCGATCTTGTGGCCCGGGCGGGGGCGCATGACCGCGCGGCGGCGGCTCCAGACCATGAAGCCCAGGGCGGAGCCGCGGATATCGACCACCAGATCCCAGCGCCGGCGCACCGCCCAGGACCAGAGCGGCAGCCAATGCAGGTCCCAGGGGCGCTTGTCGATGACCAGGATGCCCTCGCAGCCGGGCAGGCGGGCGAACACCCCCGCGGCGGGGCGGCCGCAGGCTACGGTGATCTTTGCGCCGGGATGGGCGCGGATGAGGTGATCGAGCAGGCCGGTCGAGAGGACCGCGTCGCCCACCCGGTTGGGACCGATGAACAGAATCCGCATGCGGCGGGGTTTAGCCTGCGCGGCCCAGGCGCGAAACGGCTTGTTGGCACGGCGGTTTGACTGGATGGTAACCAATCTGCCGTATAGGGGTATGCGACGCGGCAGGGGCCGCGGTGCCTCCGGACCCGAAGGAAGCGATATGGCGATGCAGCCCCGCCGCAATCCGGCCATGGTGGACAGGACGGAATTTGGCCGCGCGCGGCGGATTCAGACGGTGCTGCTGGCCGTGCTCTGGGTGGGGTGGGGCGTCGGGGTGCTCGGGGCCGTGCCGGCCACGGCACGGAATGCGGCCTGGCCGGCGCAGGTGGGGCTGGTGTCGTTCTATGGACCTGGCCCGCGCTGGCACCGCACGGCGTCGGGCGCGGTGTTCAACGCACGAGCGCTGACGGCCGCCTCGGCGATGCTGCCGCTGGGGGCGCGGGTGCGGATCACGGTGCTGGCGTCGGGGCGGTCGGTGGTGGTGACGATCAACGACCGGATGCCGCGCTCGGCCCGGCTGCTCGATCTTTCGCTGCGCGCGGCGCGGGCGTTGGGGATCGTCCACCAGGGCGTGGCGTGGGCGCGGGTCCGCCGATTGCCGTGATCGGCATGGGGACGAAAAAACGGGCGCGCCGAGAGGATCGACGCGCCCGCGCGAGGGTCGGTATCGGCCCGAGGGTCAGGAAATCAGGTGGCCCCCGGTGTTGCCGACATATCCCACCAGCTTGAGGCTGCCGATCGTGTCGCCGAGGCTCATGCCGTGGCTGGCGTCGGTGGCGTAGGTGATGGTCTCGATCGGTGCGCTGCCGGCCAGGAAGGCGGCCTGGCTGGTGAAGACGAAGCCGTGCAGCGCGGCGCCCGCGGCGGTGCTGAACTGGTCGGACCCCGCCCCGTTGGCCGTGTTGGTCAGCGGATTGATCGTCGCGTCGGCAAAGATGTTCTCCCCCGATTGGACCGCGCCCTCGAAGTAGATCTGCGCGCCCGAGGCGGTGGGGCTGGCGTTGTTGGTCATTTCGAGGAAGGCCATGCCGTTGCTGTTGCTGCCGCTGACCGAGGCGAGCGCCTTGCTGCCGGCGGCAAGCGAGACGGTGCTGCCGGGGTTGTAGGTGAACTCCAGGGTCTGCGCGGTGCCGTAGAGCGTCGGCAGGTTCCCGGTGGGCGCGGCACCGTTGAGGGTGATGCCGCTGCCGCAGGTCCCGGAGGTCTGGGGGCCGGTGGTGCAACCAGAGCCGGAGTTGTCGTTGCCGGATTGGTCGCCGCCGGAACCCGTCGCGCAGTTGCTGGACCCGGAATTGTCGTTGCCCGACCCGGACCCGCTGCCGCCACTGCTGCCCTGGTCGCCGGAGCCGGACGAATGATCGCCCGAACCCGAACCCGTCGCGCAGTTGCTGGACCCGGAATTGTCGTTGCCCGACCCGGACCCGCTGCCGCCACTGCTGCCCTGGTCGCCGGAGCCGGACGAATGATCGCCCGAAC
>JAKAZN010000285.1 GCA_021815835.1 Pseudomonadota bacterium | reverse complement strand
CGATATTTCCGTCGGCCGCGATGTGCGCCCCGACATCCTCGCGCGCTTCCTGGAAGCCAACGGCTACGGCCGCGCCGGCACGGTGATGGAGCCGGGCGAATACGCGATCCGCGGCGGCATCATCGACCTCTTTCCCGCCGGCGAGCCGGAACCCGTCCGTATCGACCTGTTCGGCGATACGATCGAAACGATCCGCGCCTTCGATCCCGCCTCCCAGCGCAGCCTGAAGGAGAGCGCGCGCAAGCGCCTGGTCCTGCGTCCGGTCTCCGAGGTCCCGCTCGACAAGGACGCCGTCGCCCGCTTCCGCACCGGCTGGCGGGAGGCGTTCGGCCAGGGCGCGGCCGGTGACCCGATCTATCATTCCATCTCCGACGGCCGCCGCCATCCCGGCATGGAGCATTTCCTGCCGCTGTTTCACGATCGGCTGGAGACCCTGCTCGACTATCTGCCCGGCGCGGCGGTCAGCCTGGATCACCAGGCCGACGAATCGCTGGCCGCCCGGTTCGAGATGATCGCGGATCATTTCGCCGCCCGCCGCGGCCCCGCGCGCGAGGGCGAGGTCCCCTACCGTCCGCTGCCGCCCGACCGGCTCTATCTCGATCGGGCGGGCTGGGACGCGATGCTGTCCGGCGGTCCCGTCATCGCCTTCTCCCCCTTCGCGCGCCCGGACGGCGCGGAAGGGATCGATGGCGGCGGTCGCCCCGGCCCGATCTTCTTCGGCGCCGCGGCGGGCGCGGGAAACGCGCTCGATCAATTCAAATCCCAGGCCGCGCGCTGGGCCGACGAAGGCCGGCGCATCGTCATCGCCGCCTGGACCCGTGGCTCGCGTGAGCGGCTGGCGAACCTGTTGCGTGAACACCGGGTGCCGGACGTCGCGCCGGAGGCGGACTGGGCCGCGGTGCGCCGCAAGCCCGCCGGATCGGTCTCGCTGGTCGTGCTCGGCCTCGAGCGCGGTTTCGTCTCGCCCGCCGGTCCCGAACGGGTCGCGGTGGTGGGCGAACAGGACCTGCTCGGCGAACGCATCGCCCGCCCGCCGCGGCGGCGCAAATCGGCCGAACAGTTCATCGCCGAGGCGACCGAGCTTGCCGAGGGCGACCTGGTCGTGCACCAGGAATACGGCATCGGCCGCTATGACGGGCTTGCCACCCTGACCGTTTCCGACGCGCCGCATGACTGCCTGCGGCTGATCTACGACGGCGAGCAGAAGCTGTTCCTCCCGGTCGAGAACATCGAAATCCTGTCGCGCTACGGCAGCGAGCAGCACGGTGCCACGCTCGACAAGCTGGGCGGGACCGCCTGGCAGAACCGCAAGGCACGGATGAAATCGCGCATCCGCGACATGGCCGGCGAACTGATCCGCATCGCCGCCGAGCGCAAGGTGCGCGAGGCGCCGGCGCTGATGCCCGAGGAAGGCGGCTTCGACGAATTCTGCGCCCGCTTCCCCTTCGCCGAGACCGAGGACCAGACCCGCGCCATCGCCGACGTGCTGGAGGATCTCGCCTCGGGGCGGGCGATGGACCGCCTGATCTGCGGCGATGTCGGCTTCGGCAAAACCGAGGTCGCGCTGCGCGCCGCGTTCGTGGCCGCGATGTCGGGCGCGCAGGTCGCCGTGGTGGTGCCCACCACCCTGCTCGCGCGCCAGCATTTCCGAACCTTCTCCGAACGTTTCTCCGGCCTGCCGATCCGCATCGCGCAGCTCTCGCGCATGGTGAGCGCGAAGGAGGCAGCCGAGGTCCGCAAGGGCCTCACCGACGGCACCGTGAACATCGTCGTCGGCACCCATGCGCTGCTGGCGAAATCGGTCGCCTTCGCCGAGCTCGGCCTGCTGGTGGTCGACGAGGAGCAGCATTTCGGCGTCGCCCACAAGGAGCGGCTGAAAGCGCTGCGCGCGGATGTGCATGTCCTGACGCTCACCGCGACCCCGATCCCGCGCACCTTGCAACTGGCGCTGACGGGGGTGCGGGAAATGAGCCTGATCGCCACCCCCCCGGTGGACCGCCTCGCGGTGCGCACCTTCATCATGCCGTTCGATACGGTGGTGATCCGCGAAGCCATCCAGCGCGAGCGCTTCCGCGGCGGCCAGGTGTTCTGCGTCGTGCCGCGCGTCGAGGACCTGCCGCGCATGGCCGAGCGGTTGCGCGCGATCGTGCCCGAGGCGCGCATGATCGCCGCGCACGGGCGGCTGGCGCCGACCGAGCTCGAACGGGTGATGACCGAGTTCGGCGACGGCAAATACGACATCCTGCTGTCCACCAATATCGTCGAGAGCGGCCTCGATATGCCCGCGGTCAATACGCTGGTGATCCATCGCGCCGACATGTTCGGCCTCGGTCAGTTGTATCAGTTGCGCGGGCGCGTCGGGCGCGGCAAGCAGCGTGGCTACGCCTATCTGACCTGGCCGCAGACGCATCGCTTGTCGGCGGGGGCGGAAAAGCGGCTGACGGTGATGCAGACCCTGGACGCGCTGGGGGCGGGCTTCACCCTCGCCTCGCACGATCTCGATATCCGCGGCGCCGGCAATCTGCTGGGCGACGAGCAATCGGGCCATATCCGCGAAGTCGGCATCGAGCTCTACCAGCAGATGCTGGAGGACGCGGTCGCCGAGATCCGCGTGGGCGAGGGCCGGCGCGCCGACACGGAACGCGACTGGACGCCGAACATCGCGCTCGGCCTGCCGGTGCTGATCCCCGAGACCTATGTGAAGGATCTGCCGGTGCGGCTTGGCTTGTACCGGCGCGTGGGCGCGCTGGGATCGGACGCGGAGACCGAGGCGATGGCGGCCGAACTGGTCGATCGGTTCGGCCCGCTGCCGGCGGAGGTGGAGAACCTGCTCGCCATCGTCGCGTTGAAGCGCGCCTGCCGCGAGGCGGGGGTGGAAAAGCTGGAGGCGGGGCCGAAGGGCATGGTCGTCACCTTCCGCCGCAACGCGTTCCGCAACCCGGCCGGGCTGGTGGGCTGGCTCGGCGCGAAGGGCGGCCTGGTACGGCTGCGACCGGATCATAAGCTGGCGATTTCGCGCGAGATGGACCTGCCGGCGCGGCTTGCCACCGCGCGCGACGTTTTGGGGAATCTGGGGCGGATCGCGGCCCAGGCCGCGGCCGCATGAGGGGGAACGCATGACCGAGATCGCCGTCATCGGCGCCGGCCTGATCGGGCGCGCCTGGTCCATCGTCTTCGCCCGCGCGGGCTTTCACGTCGCGCTGTGGGACCCCGCGCCGGACGCGGTTCCGGCCGCATGCGATTTCATCGCCGCCCGCCTGCCGGAACTGCGCGACGCCGGTCTGCTGAGCGACCCGCCCGAAACGATCGCCGCCCGCATTCGCCCCGCCGCCTCCCTGGCGAAGGCGGTCGCCAACGCGATCCATGTCCAGGAAAACGGCCCCGAGCGCATCCCCGACAAGCTTGCCCTGTTCGCCGAGCTGGATCGCGCCACCGCGCCCGAGTGCGTGCTGGCCAGTTCCACCAGCGGCATCCCCGCCAGCGCATTCACCGAAACGCTGCCGGGCCGCGCCCGCTGCCTCGTCGCCCATCCCGTCAATCCGCCCTATCTGGTGCCGCTGGTCGAGCTTTGCCCCGCGCCCTGGACCGATCCCGCCGCGATCGCGGCCACCCGCGCGCTGATGGAACAGGCGCATCAGGTCCCCGTCACGGTCAGGCACGAGCTCCCCGGCTTCGTGCTGAACCGGCTGCAGGGCGCGCTGCTCGCCGAGGCCTTCCGCCTGCTCGCCGCCGACGCGATCTCGCCCGAGGACCTGGACGCCACGGTGAAGCATGGTCTTGGAACGCGCTGGTCCTTCATGGGACCGTTGGAGACGATCGATCTCAACGCGCCCGGTGGCCTGGCCGATTACTGCGCGCGCTACGGGGCGTTGTATGCGCGGATGCAGACCGAGATGACGCCGATGGACTGGGATGCGGCGCTGGTGGCACGCCTGCACGCGGCGCGCCGGACCGCCCTGCCGGAAGCGGAGATGTCCGCCCGGCACGCATGGCGCGACCGCCGGCTGATGGCGCTCGCCGCGCACAAGGCCGGCCAGCCGGGATAAGGCGACGCCCGGGAAGTACCGCTTCCCTCCTGCGCGAGCACCCGGTTGGGCGGCCAGTGTCAG
>JAKAZN010000284.1 GCA_021815835.1 Pseudomonadota bacterium | reverse complement strand
TGGAGCCCCGGCCAGTGCTGCTGCGCCTGTTCCTGGTGCGCGGCGCGGAGGGCTGGCAGGCGATGCGCGGCGGCCAGGGTTTCGGCCTGGCGGATGACGCGCCGCTCTGGCCCGATGCCGCGCGCGGGATCGCCAAGGACCTCTGGGTGCCGGAAGGGGCGGACTCCACCCAGAGCGGCATCCCGCCCGGCCGCGTCCCGATGCTGCCGATCCGCCGCGGCTCGGGCGAACTGCCGAGCCGGGTCGCCGACGATTTCTTCTGGTTCGGCCGCTACCTGGAACGGCTGGAGGCGGCGGCCTTCCTGCTGCGCCTCGCCGCCGGCCGCGCCGCCCGCCCCGCCCCCACGCCGCACGAACTGGCCGAGCTCGAGGTGCTGATCGCCTGCCTCACCCAGACCGGCTTGCTGGAAGCCGAGGCGGTGATGGGCCTGGGGCCGGCCCGGCTCGCCCAGGCGCTGCCGGGGGCGGCGGCGCGACAGGGGGCGATCCATGGGCTGCTGCGCCAGGTCTCAAGCCTCGCCGGACGGCTGCGCGACCGGCTTACCGGACAGACCTACGGCATGGCGCTGCGCGGGGTGCGCGAGGTCGCGCAGGCGCTGGCGCGGGTCGATAGCCGCGCGGACGGCCAGGCGCTCGATCAGACCGTGCGCGCAAGCACCGTGATCCTGGGATTCGCCGCCGCCATGTCGGGGCTGGCGGCGGAGAACATGGTGCGCGGCGGCGGGCGGATGTTCCTCGATCTCGGCCGGCGGGTGGAGCGGGCCGCGGCGATCGCCGAGCTGCTGGCCGCGGTGCTGGCCTTTCCCGGCGCCCAGCGCCAGCCCGTGCGGGTGGAGCACGGGCTGCGGCTGGCGCTGGAACTCTGCGATTCCGCGATCACCTATCGCGGGCGGTATCTGGCGGTGGTGCAGCCCGCGCCGGTGCTCGATCTGCTGCTGGCCGACGAGGGCAATCCGCGCGGCTTCGCCTTCCAGCTGGTGGCCGCCGAGGCGCTGCTGGGCGAGATCGCCGCGGGCGCGCCGGGGCTCGCCGGGATCGCGCGCGATCTGGCCGATCAGGCGCGGCGCATGGTGGGCGCGATCGGCGCCGCGTCCGATCAGGCGGTGGCGGCGGCCGCGCTGCCCGAGCCTCTCGCGGCGCTGGGCGAGGCCGTGGGCGGGCTGTCGGACGACATCTCGCGCCGCTATTTCGCGCTCGTGCGCTCCACGCGGACCGACGCCATGAGCGAGGCGGGGGCGCCGGCGTGATCTACCGCGTCCACCACCTGACCCGGTACGGCTACCAGAACCCGGTCGATCTCAGCGTCCATCTCGCGCATCTGCTGCCGCGCGCGCTGCCGTTCCAGGAGGTGCTGGCGGCCTCGCTGCGCACCGAACCGGCGCTGTCGTGGCGGCGGGAGGCGGTGGATCATTTCGGCAACCGCCAGGCCTGGCTGTTCGTCGATGTCCCGCACGCGGCCCTGTCCGTCGCCGCCGAGTCGCGCGTCGCGGTGCATCCGCGCGCCGTTCCCGCTCCCGGCTTCGGTCCGCCCTGGGAGGCGGTGGCCGCGCAGGCGCAGTTCCAGGCCGAAGCCGCCGAGTTCCGTTTCCCGAGCCCGCTCGCCGCGCCGCATCCCGAGGCCACCGGCTGGGCCGCGGCAAGCTTCCCGCCCGGCGGGGACATGCTCGCCGGGCTGCTCGATCTCAATCTGCGCATCCGGCGCGAATTCCGCTTCCGCGCCGGGGTGACGAATATCGCCACCCCGATCGCCGAGATCCTGCGCCGGCGGGAGGGGGTGTGCCAGGATTTCAGCCATCTGATGCTGGCGATGCTGCGCGGCCTCGGGCTGCCGGGGCGGTATGTGTCGGGCTATATCCGCACCCGCCCGGCACCGGGCCAGCCGCGGCGGCTGGGGGCCGACCAGTCTCATGCCTGGGTGGGGGCCTGGGCGGGGCCGGCGCTCGGCTGGATCGATGTCGATCCGACCAACGGGATCGTCGTGAGCGAGGAGCACGTGGTGCTGGGCTGGGGGCGCGACTACGCCGACGTGGTGCCGCTGCGCGGGGTGATCCTGGGCGGCGGCGGGCAGGAACTGACGGTGGCGGTGGAGCTGGAGGCGGAGGGGTGAAGATGGGGTCGGGGGCGCCCTCACCGGGCGCGTAAGGACGCGCCGACCTTGGGCTGCGAAGCGGACCAAGCTCGCCACGTGCAGCGTGGCGGGTGAGGGCCGCACCTACACCGAGAAATACTTCGCCCGCTTGTTCACGATCACCAGCGCGCTGGTCGATTGTTCCGGGTCCAACTGGAACTCATCGCTGAGCGCCACCCCGATCCGTCCGGCATCCAACAGGCGCAGGATCGGCGCCTGATCCTCCAGCCGCGGACAGGCCGGATAGCCGAACGAATAGCGCGAGCCGCGATAACCCTGCGCCAGCATCTTCTCCATCTCGCGGTCGTCCTCGGCGGCGAAGCCCAGTTCGGCGCGGATCCGCTTGTGGACGTATTCCGCCATCGCCTCGGCCATCTCCACCGACAGCCCGTGCAGATAGAGGTAATCCTGGTAGCGGTTCTCCTCGAACCAGGCGCGCGCCACCTCGGAGGCGCGCGCACCCATGGTCACCACCTGCAAGCCGACCACGTCGCGCTCGCCATCGTCGATGTCGCGGACGAAATCGGCGATGCATTCGCCGTCTTCCTTCGGCTGGCGCGGCAGCGCAAACCGGGCAAGCTCGGTCGTCCCGTCGGTATCGAACAGAACCAGGTCGTTGCCCTGGCCGGCGGCCTTCCAGTAGCCGTAGGCGGCGCGGGGATGCAGGATATCCTCGGCCTCGGCGATCGCCAGCATCCGCTTCAGCACCGGGCGCAGTTCCTGCTTCGCCCAGCCGAGGAAATCGTCCAGCGAGCGGCCCTGCTTCCGGAATCCCCACTGGAACTGGTACAGGCTGCGTTCGTTGATGAACGGCACCAAGGCCTTCGCCGGCGCCTCCAGCACCCGCGCGCCCCAGAAGGGCGGGGTGGGCACCGCCACGTCGCGCGTGATCCGCCGCCGGCGCGCCTGCACCGCGAGCACATCGACCGGGCGGAACGCGCGCGCATCGGCCTGGCCCAGGGTGCGCGCGGTATTGCGCGCCTTGCCAGAGCGCTTGGCCTGCACCGCCGCCAGATAATCGTCGAACGCGTTGCCGGTGACCTTGTCCATGAGATGCAGCCCGTCGAACGCATCGCGCGCATAGGCCACGCGCCCGGACGCATAGGCGCGGACGCAATCATCCTCCACATAGTTCCGGGTCAGCGCCGCGCCGCCCAGCAGCACCGGCAGTTCGAGCCCCTGGCGCGACATCTCCGCCAGGTTCTCCCGCA
This sequence comes from Pseudomonadota bacterium, assembly GCA_021815835.1. GTDB lineage: Bacteria > Pseudomonadota > Alphaproteobacteria > Acetobacterales > Acetobacteraceae > JAJZVS01. The sequence goes on along the minus strand of JAKAZN010000284.1, from coordinate 771 downwards.
TCACCACGGTGGATTTCACCAGCAGCCCGGACATGCCGATGGCGTGCGCGCGGTGCTCGCGCACTGCCGCCAGCATGTCGGCGAGCGGCACCTTGATGCCGAGGTTCACCACCCGGTAGCCGTTGTTGGTCAGGATGATATCGACCAGGTTCTTGCCGATGTCGTGCACGTCGCCCTTCACCGTCGCCAGCACGATGGTGCCCTTCTCCTGGCCCTCCACCCGCTCCATCATCGGTTCCAGGTAGGCGACGGCGGCCTTCATCGTCTCGGCCGATTGCAGCACGAACGGTAGCTGCATCTTGCCGGCGCCGAACAGTTCGCCCACCGTCTTCATGCCATCGAGCAGCACGCTGTTGATGATGTCGAGCGGCGGCAGGGTCTTGAGCGCATCGTCGAGCTCGTCGGTCAGGCCCTTGCGGTCGCCATCGACGATGCGGTCCTTGAGCCGTCCCTCCACCGTCTCCGCCCGCTGCTTCTTGGTGGCTTCCGCGGCCTTGCGGTCGGCGAACAGCGCCAGCAGGCGCTGCAACGGATCATAATCCTCCCGCCTGCGGTCGAAGATCAGGTCCTCGGCCACCTGCACTTCTTCCGGGGCGATCAGATGCAGCGGGCGGATCTTGCTGACATGCACGATCGCGCCGGTCATGCCGGCGCGCACCGCGTGGTCGAGGAACACCGAGTTCAGCACCGCGCGCGCCGCCGGGTTCAGCCCGAAGCTGATATTGGACAGCCCCAGGATGATCTGGATGTCCGGAAACTCCGCGCGGATCG
>JAKAZN010000283.1 GCA_021815835.1 Pseudomonadota bacterium | reverse complement strand
CCAGCTTCGTGCCCGCGAGATCGCCCACGAGAGCAGTGACCAGCAACGGGCCTTCCGTCAGACGCACGAGGCCCACCGGGTACGGCAGCGAGTCGCGGAACCCGTCCCAATAGGCCCGGTGCATCGCGATCCAGGATTCCAGGGTCCCGGAGCCCGAGGCATCCTTCCAGTCCTGCTCGGCCGAAAGACATTCCGGACAGACCGGACCCGGTGGGAAATGCGCGTGCCCGCAGGCGCGGCAGGTCTGCACCACCAGGCGTCCGGCGCGCGCGGCGTCCCAGAAGGGCCGGGTCAGCCCGGTGATCTTCGGCAACGGTTTTTCGTAGCCCATGACCTGGGTCCTTTCAGCCGCGCGTGTAGATGATGGAGCGGGTGCAGGGCGTGGCTTGCACGTATTGCACCACCTGTGCATCCGCGACCTGCCGCGCGCCGCAGCCGCCGCGCAACTGGCGCACGGCTTCGACGTTCAGCGCCCAGCCTTGCATGTATGAATTGGACAGATGCCCGCCATCGGTGTTCATCGGCAGGGCCCCGCCCAGGCGGATGGTGCCGCCCTGCACGAAGCGCCCCGCCTCGCCGCGCGGGCAGAATCCCAGGCCCTCCAGGCTGAACAGCACGGTGGGGCTGAAATTGTCGTAGGCCATCAGCGCGTCGATATCGCCGCGTTCGACACCGGCCATGGCGCGAGCCTCGGTTCCGGCCTCGGCCACCGGATCGTGCCAGAAATCGATGTCGAAATTCGGAATCGCGGAGGCGCTGAACGCGTCCCGCCCGCCGAAGCCGCTGATCAACACGGGCGCCTGCGCGAAGTCGCGGGCGCGTTCGGCGGCGCTCAGGATCAGGCAGACCGCGCCGTCGTTGATGAGGCAGTAATCCAGCAGCCGCAGCGGCTCGGTGATGAAGCGCGCACTCTCATGGTCCTCGATCGTGATCGGCACGCGCATCACCGCGTCCGGGTTGAGGCAGGCATGGGCGCGGATCGCGACCGAGACCTCCGCGAGTTGGCGCGTGGTGGTGCCGTATAATTCCATGTGCCGGCGAAACATCAGCGCGTGCGCGGCACCCGGGGAGGTGAAGCCCCACGGGTCCCAGACATTGGGGCTTTCCTCGCCGCCGTAATTCACCCGCCGCGAGCGGCCGATATTGGCGTACAGCAACGCCACGGTGCTGGCCTGGCCGGTGGCGATCGCCAGCGCCGCCTCGATGATGCCGATGCCGGACATGCGCCCATGCGGGGGCAGCGTGAGGCTCCAGCGCGGATCGAGGCCGAGCACCTCGCCCATGCGCGCGTAGGAGGGGATGCGGCAGACCACGAGGCCGTCGATCGCGCGCTTGTCGATCCCGCCATCGGCCAGCGCGGCGCGGAATGCGTCCGCGGCGAGGCCGTATTCGTCGGTATGGGGGAAATTGCCGAATTTGGTGGTGCCGACGCCGATGACGGCGGCCTTGTTGCGGAGCGGGGAGGTGGAGGTCATGGGGCGCGGCTCCGAGGGACGCCGGGCAGGATAGGAAGTTTGCGCGGGACTGTCGCGGGGGGGGCGGCAGTTCAGTCCCCCAGGCTCCGCCCCACCATCTCCCGCGTGTTCCGGCTCAGCCCCGCCGCGTCCATGACCCGTTGCAATTCCCCGCGCATCAGCGCGCTTCGCCCCGCCTCAATCCGCCGCCACTGTCCCAGCGGCGAAACAAGCCGCGCCGCCACCTGCGGGTTGATGGGATCGAGCGCCAGTATCGTCTCCGCCAGGAACCGGTACCCGTCCCCGGACGAAGCATGGAACCGCGCCTGGTTCGCCGAGAAGCTTCCCACCAGCGCCCGCACCCGGTTCGGATTGCGCAGATCGAAATCCGGATGCGCGGCCAGTGCCCGCACCGCCGCCCCGGTCCCGGGCAGCGACGACAGCGCCTGGATCGCGAACCATTTATCCAGGACCAGCGCGTCGGCGCGCCAGCGCGCGTGGAACGCGGCCAGGGCCGCCTCCCGTTCCCGAGACGCGACGGAGCCCAGCACCGAAAGCGCCGCTAGCGTATCGGTCATGTTGGCGCCGAGATCGAATTGCGCCTTGGCCAGCGCCACCGCGCCGGCCTCCCCGGCCGCCACCAGATACGCGAGGCACGTGTTGCGCAGCGCCCGCCGACCAATCGATGCTCCATCGATTCGGTACGGTCCAGGATCGGTCAGGCGCGCATAGGTCGCCGCCAGTTCCTCATGCAGCGCCAGCCCGATCGCCTGGCGCGCCGCCTCCCGCGCCGTGTGGATCGCGTCGGGATCGACGATCTCCTGCTGATCCGCCAGATACGCCTCGCCCGGCAGGCTCAGCGCCTCGGCGGCGAAGGCCGGATCGGCACCCGCCCCCGCCAGGGTCGCCGCGGCGGCATCGATCACCCCGGGATCGAGGCGCACCGTCCCGCCCGCCCGCGCCGCCGCCGCCATTTCCAGCAACACGCCGGTCGCATGGCTCTGCCCGGCATCCCAGCGCAGGAACGGATCGGGGTCGTGCGCGGCGAGCACGCGCAGCCGCTCCGGCGCCAGGCCCGAGACCCGCACCGGCGCGGAGAACCCGCGCGGCAGGGACGGCACCGGCCGGTCCGGCACGTCCTCGAACACGAAGCGCGTTTCCGCCGCCTCGGCCAGCAGCACGCGCGTGCCTTCCCGCGAAGCGGCCTCCCCGGCCAGCCGCGTGGGCAGTTCCGATCCGTCCGGATCGAGCAGGCCCATCGCCAGCGGCAGAACCACCGGCGCCTTCTCCGGCTGGCCCGGCGTGGGCTTCGTGTGCTGCGCGATCGTCAAGGTGTAGCGCCGCGCGCGCGCATCATAGGCATCGCGGATCGAGACCTCCGGCGTGCCTGCCTGGTGATACCAAAGCTTGAACCGGGTGAGATCCACGCCCGACGCAGCCGCCATCGCGGCGACGAAATCGTCGATCGTGACCGCCTGGTTGTCGTGGCGCGCGAAATAGAGATCCATCCCGCGACGGAATGCGTCGCGCCCGATGATGGTCGCCATCATCCGGATCACTTCCGCGCCCTTGTTGTAGATCGTCGCGGTATAGAAATTATCGATCGCCTCGTAGCGGTCCGGCTGCACCGGATGGGCGAGCGGCCCCGCATCCTCGCGGAACTGCGCCGCGCGCAGCGCGCGCACATCGGCGATGCGCTTCACCGCCGCCGATCCCTGGTCCATCGTGAATTCCTGGTCGCGATAGACCGTGAGCCCCTCCTTCAACGACAACTGGAACCAGTCCCGGCAGGTGACGCGGTTGCCGGTCCAGTTGTGGAAATACTCGTGCGCGATGACGGATTCGATTCCCTGGTAGTCCCCGTCCGTCGCCGTCTCCGGCTTCGCCAGCACGTATTTCGTGTTGAAGACATTCAGCCCCTTGTTCTCCATCGCCCCCATGTTGAAATCCGCCACGGCGGCGATGTTGAACACATCGAGATCGTATTCCAGGCCGAAGCGTTGCTCGTCCCACGCCATGGCCTTCTTCAGGGATCGCATGGCGTGATCGCAGCGGTCTTCGTCGCCCGGGCGCACCCAGATCGCCAGCGCCACGTCGCGGCCCGATCTGGTGACGAAGCGATCGCGCAGCGCGACGAGATCGCCGGCAACCAGGGCGAACAGGTAGCAGGGCTTCGGGTGCGGGTCCTCCCAGGCGATCCGGTGCCGCCCGTCGGGCAGCGCCGTGACGGGGCCGGGATTGCCGTTCGACAGCATCACCGGGCAGGCGGCGGCATCGGCGGTGATGGTCACGGAAAACCGCGCCATCACATCCGGCCGGTCGGGGAAATAGGTGATGCGACGGAAGCCCTCCGCCTCGCACTGGGTGAAGAAGGCGCCGTTCGAGACATAGAGGCCGGACAATTCCGTGTTCGCCGCGGGATCGATGATGGTCTCGATCGTGAGCACCCCGGCTTCGGGTGGGTCGGCGATGACGAGCGTGTCACCGTCCAGGCGCCAGCGATTTTCGCCCAGCGGGACGCCATCGATCGCGATCGCGCGGACCGGCTGGCCGGCGCCGTCCAGGCGCAGGGTCGCGGCCGGGTCCGCGGTCGGGTTGCGGCGGAGCGCGAGGCGCGAACGCACCATTGTGGCCTGCGGGTCGAGCGTGAAATCCAGTGCCA
>JAKAZN010000282.1 GCA_021815835.1 Pseudomonadota bacterium | reverse complement strand
GGTCATTCCGCAGAAGGAACAGAACGCTCCCGCGCTACCGCACGCAAGGCATGGTGCGATATCGAGAACCCCCCTCAGTTCATCGCCCGCCCGACCACCCGTTCGATCTCCGTCCGCACCAGCCGCTCCACCAGCCCCGGCAGATGCGCGTCCAGCCATTCCTTCAGCAGCGGGCGCAGCGCCTGGCGCACCAGATCCTCGATGCTCGGCCCGCCGGAGCGCACCTGCAACGCCCGATCGGACGCGATCGCGCGCAGCAGGCTGCCCACCGAGGACGCCGCCGCCGCCGCCGTCTCCGGCGCCATCAGCGCGGCGAGCGGATCGGGGATCGCCGGCGCGTCTTCCAGCGAGTCCGCGGGCTCCGCGGCCGCGACGGACAGCGCCGGAGCGGCCGGCGATTCGGGATGCGGCATCGGCGTCTCCGTCCGGATCATGCTCTCGTCCAGCACCAGCACATCGTCGGAGGCCGCCGCGGCCGGCTGTGCCGGCGCCGCCTCGTCCTCGCTCAGGATGCGGCGGATGGAGGCCAGGATGTCCTCCATCGACGGATCGCCCCCCGTTTGCGCCCCCGCCGCATGTGTGGGTCCCGTCTCGGGCTTGCCCGTTCCGCTCATCCGCCGATCCCCCGCCTAATGCCCCGGATACGCCGCCACCGGATCGCCGGTCCCGAACCAGCGGTTGCGCACTGCGTTGTAGTACGCCGTGTCGTCATACAGCGGCACCGGCAGCCGCAGATCGCGCGCGGTCAGCCGCCCCACTGCCGAGGCGACCGCGTAGGACGCGGTCACCAGGCTCGACAGGTTCTGCACCAGGGTCACGCGCGAATTCACCAGCGCCTGCTGCGCGTTCAGGACATCGAGGGTGGTGCGGGTGCCGACCAGATGCTCGCGCTCCACCCCGATCAGCGCGATCTCGTTGGCGCGCACGGCGAGCCGCGTGCTGGCGGCGGCGGCGGTTGCCGCCTGATAGGTCTGCCAGGCCTGCACCGCGTTCTGGATGGCGATCCGCCTTGCGCTTGCGAGCAGGCTCTGCTGCTGCTGCACGGTCTGGCGGGCCTGGCGCACGGCGGCATATTCCGACCCGCCCTGATAGAGCGGCACGGACAGATTGAGCAGCGCGGTGTAGCCGTTCACGTCGGAGCTGCGCCCGCCCGAATTCTGCGCCTGGAAGGCCTGCCCCTGGAGGCTGAGCTGCGGCATCAACTGGCCGATCGCCGCGCTGACCGCGTTCTTCGCCGCCGCCTGGTTGAACTCCGCCGCGACCACGTTCGGATTATTCGCCGCCGCCATGTCGGAGGCCGCGCGCATCGTGGCGACCGGCAAATGGAGCGGCTGCGGCGGCACCAGGGTGGCTGGCGGGTCGAAGCCGATCGTCTTGCGGTAGGTGGCCCGCGCGGTCTGCAGATTGCCCTCCGCCGTCTCCCGCTGCGCCTTCGCGCCGGCGAGCGCGGCCTGGGCCTGGGCGACATCGGTGCGGGTGACCTCGCCCACCTGGAACTGGTCCTCGGTGGCGCGCAATTGCTGGGCCAGCACCTGCTCGTTGTTGACGTTGAGGCCGAGGAGCTGCTCGGCCTCGATCACGCCGACATAGGCGTTGACGGAATCCGACAGGCTGGTTTCCTCCTGGGCGAGCATGCTCGCCCGCTCGGCCATGATCAGGTCCTTGGCGCGATGGACGTTCGCGGTGGTGCGCCCGCCGGTATAGAGCGGCTGGGTGATCGTGGCCTGGGCGGTCGCCACGTCGCGGTCGGTCCGCGTCTTGATCCAGCCGCTGTTGCCGTTGACGTTGAAGAGCTCGTTGTACGAGCGCGACAGCCCGTCGCCGTAGCCGACCCCGCCGGCCACGACCACGGTCGGGCGCCAGCCGGCGCGGGCCTGGGGCAGATCCTCGTCGGTGGCGCGCAGCTTGGCGCGCTCGGCCTGCAAGGCGGGTTCGCGCAGATAGGTGGCGGCGAGCGCCTGTTCGAGGGTGTGCGGTACGGCGGCCGAGGCCGGCCGGCCCCTCGGCGCGCGCGGCGGATGCGCGCGCGGCGATTGCGCGCCGGCCGGCGCGGCGGCCAGCAGCCCCGCGAGGCCGAGCGTCAGGACCGAACCCATCTTCATGCCAGAGACCTCGTTGCGCGCGATCGGACGGTTATGTGGCACACCCGAGCGGGCCGCGCCAAGCGCCGGGCGCGCCGCTTGTGTCCTGGCGGCGGCGACGGGGCAGGGCAAGCCCGCCGCTCAGCCGCGCGCCCCGGTCACGCGCCCGGGTCAGAAGACGAAGCCGGGCTTGGCCTGGAACGCGGGGATCGGCGCCGTCGTGCAATCGAAGGCGGGGCGGGCGCGCAGGCCCGCTTGTGTCGCCTCGGCGAGCACGGCCTGGCCCGGGCTGCCGGGCGGGTCCGCGCGGACCGTGACCAGCCGGCCGCCATCGAGGCGGAGCTGGCCGGCGATGGAATCGGGGATCGCGGCGAGGGCGCCCTCGATCAGGATCAGGTCGTAGGGGGCGCCGGCGGGCCAGCCGGAGGGCAGGGGGCCGGCGACCAGGGTGACGCCGGGGGCCTCGGCGGCCAGCGCACGCGCGGCGATCGCGTGCAAGGCGGGGTCGTCCTCCAGCGCGGTCACCCGCGCGCCGCAGGCGGCGAGCAGCGCCGCGCCGTAGCCGGTGCCGGCGCCCACCACCAGGGCGCGCTGGCCGGGCTCCGGGGCCAGCAGCTGGACCAGCCGGGCGATCGCCATCGGCGTCGTCAGCACGCGGCCGGCGCCGAGCGGGATCGGTTCGTCGGCATAGGCGCGGGCGGCGAGTGACGCGGGCAGGAAGGCTTCGCGCGGCAGCCGGCGCATCGCGGCCAGGATGCGCGGGTCGGAGACCTTGTTGGGGCGGACCTGGCTGTCCACCATGTGGGCGCGGGCATCGGCGAAGTCGAACGCGGCCAGGTCCATTGCGGTCTCGTGAGGTGGGTTCGGGCGCGCGGGTTATAGGGCGGGCCGGCGTGGCGCGCCAGCTTGTGGTTCCGTGACGCCGGCGGCGGGACCTTCGCTCAGCCCCGATCCTCCCGCCACAGCCCCAGCGCCTGCTGCACCGGCCGGTCGGAGAAGCTGAACAGCACCGCATCGCCCGCCGCGCGGTGGGTATGGCGGTGCCAGGCCGGCACCACGAAGATGTCGCGCGGCTTCCAGCGGAAGGTGGTCTCGCCGACGATCGTTTCGCCGGTCCCCTCGACCACCGCGAACACGGTCCCGTCGGTGGCGCGATAGGGCGCGGTCGCGAAGCCGCCCGGCAATAATTGCAGGAACGCGCCGATCGTCGGCATGGGCGAGGCCCCCGTCGCCGGGTTCACGTAGCGCAGCTTGTGCCCATGGCAGGGATCGGGCGCGCCGTTGCGCGCCATCGCCGCCAATGCCTCGCGTGAGCGGCCATAGGGATAGGCGAAGACCGGCGAGGACGGGCGCTCGGGGCGCCAATCCACCGGCAGCATGTTCGCCCCGAAGCGCGCCAGGCTGTCGCCCTCGGGCCGCGCCACGCTCTGGCTTTCCGCGTTTGCCGGTTCGGCGAAGCTGGCGTCGAACAGGCGCACGATCGGGATATCCAGGCCGTCGAGCCAGACCATCGCGGTGTCGGTCTCGTTGCCGTGATCGTGCCAGGTCCAGGACGGCGTGATGATGAAATCGCCGGGTTCCATCAGCGCCCGCTCGCCCTCCACCGCCGTGTAGGCGCCATGGCCCTCGATGATGAAGCGCAACGCCGATTGGGTGTGCCGATGCGCCGGCGCCACCTCCCCGGGGAGGATCATCTGCAGGCCGGCGAACAGCGAGCGCGTGACCGCGGCCTGGCCGCGCAGCCCGGGATTTTCCAGGATCAGCACGCGGCGTTCGGCTTCCCTGGCGGTGATCAGGCCACCTGATTCCATCAGGCGCGGGCGCACCACGCCGTCATAGTCCCAATGCGCCGGAAGCGCCGGGGAATTGGGCGCGCGGGTGACCAGGTGGTGCAGGTTCTCCCACAAGGGCGCGAGGTTATGCGGCGCGATCGCGTCGTAGAACGCCTGGCGATCCGCCGCTGGCGTGTCGTTCATCGCGTGCCTCCGCTGCTCAGGACCTCCGGGTTCATCACCCGGATCGGCTTGCCGTCGAGGAAC
>JAKAZN010000281.1 GCA_021815835.1 Pseudomonadota bacterium | reverse complement strand
GAGCTGTTCCTGGACGTGGTGCCGGTGCCGGAGCCGGGACCGGACGAGGTCCTCATCCGGGTCGAGGCGGCGCCGCTCAACCCGTCGGACCTGGGCCTGCTGTTCGGCGGGGCCGACATGGCGGCCCCCGAGGGGGTCGCTGCGGGGGCTGCCGGGGGGGCCGCCGAGGGGGCCGCCAAGGGGGCCGGTGCGGGGGTCGGCGCGGCCGGCGCCGCGGTCGCGGCCGGGATCGTGGCGCTCAGCGCGCCAGCCTCCGGGGCCACCGGCGGCGGCAGGCTGCCCACGCCGAACAGCGCCGGCGCGGTGGACGGCCGCGACGGGTCGGGCAGCGGCGCGGCGGCGGCCAGATGCTGGGCGTGGGCGCGATCGGCCATCAGCCCTTCGGTGACCCGGTTCAGCGACGCAAGATCGGGCGGCGCCGGGCGGGCCGGCACCGTCGCCAGATTGGGATAGGGCTGGTTCGCGCCCGGAAGCGGGCCGTGCTGCGCGGCGATCACGCCGCCTTCCCGATGGTGGAACCAGCTCGCCGGGTTCAACGCGCCGCAACCCCCAAGGAGTGCCGCGAGCCCCAGCGCCACGCCGCCCCGGACCGCCCGCCCGTGCAACGGTGCCATGCCGCGCCCCGCGCCTTGCCGCCTGTTGGCCCGGCCCGTAGAACCGGTTCCAATCTTCCGTGCCGACATTCCGGGCCCGCCCCTTGCCTGTATGAAGCGGCCCGTGTAGCCGCTGCCGCCCCGCACGAAAAGGATACGCCATGGCCGCCACCGAAACCCCCGACAATTCCGGCTTCAAGATGCCGGACCCGGAGGTGGTCAGCCGCTCCATGGCCGACATCGCCGAGCGCTCGCAGCGCCTGGTCGGCGACTGGCTCGCCCGCCAGTCGAGCCCCGACACGGCGCTCGATCCGCTGAATATCGGCGGCGCCTTCCTTGAGATGACTGCGCGGCTGATGGCCAACCCGGGAAAGATGATCGAGGCGCAGCTCGGTTTCTGGCAGGACTATCTGACGCTGTGGCAGAACACCGCCAAGCGCATGATGGGCATGGGCTCGGAATCGGTGATCGACGCGCCGAGCGGCGATCGTCGATTCAAGGACGATGCCTGGCAGGAAAACGAAGTCTTCGACTTCATCAAGCAATCCTACCTGCTGTCGGCGCGCTACGTGCAGGACGTGGTCAAGCAGGCCGACGGGTTGGATGCCAAGACCGCGCAGAAGGTGGATTTCTACTCCCGCCAGTTCATCGACGCGATGAGCCCGTCCAACTTCGTGCTCACCAATCCCGAGGTCCTGCGCAAGACCGCCGAGACGGGCGGGGAGAATCTGCTCAAGGGCCTGTCCAACCTGCTCGGCGACCTGGAACGCGGCAAGGGCAAGCTGCGCATCAAGATGACCGACACGGACGCCTTCAAGCTCGGGCAGAACATCGCCGTCTCGCCGGGCAAGGTGGTCTATCAGAACGACCTGATGCAACTGATCCAGTACGATCCCACGACCGCGACGGTGCTGAAGCGCCCATTGCTGATCGCGCCACCCTGGATCAACAAATTCTATATCCTCGACCTGCGCGCCAAGAACAGCCTGGTGCGCTGGGCGGTGGCGCAGGGCCATACCGTGTTCGTGATCTCCTGGGTCAATCCGGACGCGCGACTGTCCGAGAAGGGCTTCGAGGACTACATGACCGAGGGCTATCTGGCCGCGCTCGACGCGATCGAGAAGGCCACCGGGGAGCGCGAGGTGAACGCGATCGGCTATTGCCTGGGCGGGACCTTGCTCGGCTCCACCCTGGCCTACATGGCCGCGAAGAAGGACACGCGCATCAAGTCGGCGACGTTCTTTGTCACCATGCTCGATTTCTCCGAGGCGGGCGAGCTCGGCGTGTTCATCGACGAGGAACAGCTGCTGGCGCTGGAAGAGAAGATGAACAAGCGCGGCTATCTCGAAGGCTCCGAGATGGCGACCACGTTCAACATGCTGCGCGCCAACGACCTGATCTGGTCGTTCGTGGTGAACAACTACCTGCTCGGCAACGATCCGTTCCCGTTCGACCTGCTGTACTGGAACGCCGATTCCACCCGGATGCCGGCGAAAATGCACAGTTTCTACCTGCGCAGGATGTATCAGGAGAACCTGCTGAAGGAGCCGGGCGGGATCAGCCTGAACGGAGTGAAGATCGACCTGCGCGCGATCAAGGTGCCGGCCTATTTCCTGTCGACGCGGGAGGATCATATCGCGCCGTGGAAGAGCACCTATCGCGGCACCCAGTTGCTGGGCGGGAAGAACCGCTTCGTGCTGGCCGCGTCGGGCCATATCGCCGGCGTGGTCAATCCGCCCGAGGGTGGCAAATACAGCCACTGGATCAATCCCGACCTGCCCGCCGAAGCCGAGGACTGGCTCGCCGGTGCCACCGAGATCGCCGGGTCCTGGTGGCCCGATTGGCATCGCTGGGTTTCCGCGCTGGCGCCCGAACAGGTGCCGGCGCGCCATCCCGGGGACGGCAAGCTCACGCCGATCGAGGACGCGCCGGGCAGCTACGTGGCGGTGCGGGTGAGCTGATCGCGGGCCAGGGCGGCTTGGATCAGGCCGGCTTGGATCAGGCCGGCTTGGATCAAGGAGGGGGGCGCGGCCGGTCGCCCAACAAGCGCGCGATCACGGGTTCCATCGCCGCCGCCATCCGCGCCTGCGCCTGCGCCGTCGGGTGCAGCGGCGGAGCGGGCGGACGCAAATGCGGGTCGAGGAACAGCGCCGTGTCCAGCCGGCCGTGGCGCAGGAACAGCGCGGTCGGATCGAGATAGGTCACGCCGTCCACCCGGCCGGCGCCATAGGCTACCGCGAGCCTGGCGTTGATCGCGGCCGTGGTGCGCGTGATCCAGGCCGAGCGTTGCGAGGGCAGCACCGCCAGGAGCAGGATCTTCGTGCGCGGCAGGCGGGCGCGCAGGAGCCGGATGACGGTTTCGATCCCCGCCACCGTGTCCGCCGCCCCCCAATGCGGCGCGCCCATGTCGTTGGCGCCGATCAGCACCACCGCGACCTTGGGCGCGATCCCGCTGGCCTCGCCATGTTCGATCCGCCAGATCAGGCTGGCGGTGGTATCGCCGATGAAGCCGAGATTGGCCGCATGCCGGCCGGCGTAATAATGCCGCCAGATCGGCTGGAACCGCGCCCAGGGCTGCGGGCCGTCGCGTTCCCAGTCCTGGGTGATGGAATCGCCGTAGAAGACCAGGTTGGGCGGGTGGCGGCGGAGCTCGGCCTGCTTGGCCGCGAAGCGCCGGCGCCACCAGGGCAGGTCCATGCGCCCGATCGGCACCGCGGCCAGGATAGTGCGCGGGCGGGGCGGCGGGGCGGCGGTGGCGGCGATGGGTGGAAACGCGGCGAGCAGGGCGGCGAGCAGGCAAGGAAAGCGGCGCATCGGAATCCGGCGAGCAGGGGGAGGGGGGGGGCAGGATCGCGGCTTTGCGGCACGGTCACAAGCTGCGCGGCCAGGCGGTAGTGTCTCAGTTTGAATTTCCTATCTTGTAGGCCGCATCCGGATCGACTCCCCGGAGTCGCCGAGCTTCAATTTGTCGGCCGGCACGATCAGATGTCCGATCCCGACTGTCAGCTTCTTCCGGCTGTCGCGATATACGTCCAGCCGCTTGCCTTCTCGCAACGCCAGCAACGAGTCCGGGGATGGCATCCACGACCTCCCGACCAGGATCGTTCGGATAGATTCCATCCCGCGACTGCTTTTCGGCGCAAGTGCCAGCCAGGTGCCCGCCAGTCGCGGTCGGGGCGCGGGGTGAGCAGCGTCCCTGCCGCGACCGGGGACGCGATCACCGGGCGAACCGCAGGGCAATCGCGTGCACGCCCGGCATCGTCACCTCGCCCGCGGGAGCGGGAGAGGTCGGCGAGCGCAGTGCGCCGGGTGAGGGTTGGCGGTGCCGGATCAGGGTCTGGCGGCATCGTACGTGGCGCCGCCCGGGCCGCTTGGGCCGGGTTCGGCGCGCCTTCACCCGGCGCACTACGTGCGCCGACCTCTCCCGCTCCGCGGCAGAGGTGCATCGCGGGGTGCGGAGCGCGCACCCGATTGCCGTGGCCGAACCCTCTCTCCCTTTCCCTTGCGGGACGGGAGGGTCGGGTCAGACCGACAGATTGAGCAG